>SKKZ01000268.1 GCA_007123455.1 Coriobacteriia bacterium
CCCTCCAACACGGAGATCGTCTACGCCCTCGGCCTGATGGACAGGCTCGTCGGGGTGACTTCGTACGACGACTACCCGCCCGAGGTCGCCTCCATCGACGTGATCGGCGACTTCGTGAGCCCGAACCTCGAGGCGATCGCCGCTGCCGCGCCCGATCTCGTTCTCGCCACCACCGGGGTACAGGCCGAGGTCATCAGCCAGATCGAGGACCTCGGTGCAACGGTGGTCGCTGTCGACCCTGCCGACCTCGAATCGCTCTTCGACTCGATCGAGATGGTGGGCGCCATCACCGGTGCGGCCGAGGGCGCCGACACGCTCGTCTTTTCGATGCGCTCCGAGCTCGATGCCGTCACCGTGGCGATCGGTGATGCGGAGCCGGTGACGGTCTTCCTCGAGATCGCCCAGGACCCGCTCTTCACCGCTGGCCCCGGTACGCTTCTTGACGACATCATCACCGCTGCGGGCGGCGCGAACGTCGTGACCCAGGAGGGCTACGTGGGCTACTCGGTCGAGCAGCTCGTCACCGACGACCCGGCTGTCTACATGGCCACTCTCGGCTCGATGTCCGACCCTGCCGACCTCGCCTCCCGTCCGGGCTACGGCGATATCGACGCGGTGAAGTCCGGTCGCGTGTACGTGCTCGAAGACAACCTCGTGAGCCGCCCCGGCCCGCGGGTGATCCAAGGCGTGCGCCTGATCGCCGAGGCGCTCCACCCGGACGCGTTCTAGACCCGCCGAGGAGCCGCAGATGGCCGCCCCGACCCGCCCCCGACGCGCCACCGTGATCGCGGTGCTGTTCGTAGCGCTCGCGCTGGTGATGCTCGCGGGGGTCGGGTTCGGGGCGGTGAGCGTAGGGCCGGCAGACATCGTGCGCGCGATCGGCCGCGCGATCACCGGCGAGGCACGCGCGGCCGGGGACGCGGTCATCGTCGACATCCGTCTGCCACGCGTGTTCCTCGCCGCGCTCGTCGGAGCGTGTCTCGCCTCGGCCGGCGTGCTCTATCAGGCACTCTTCCGCAACCCGCTCGCCGACCCCTACATCCTGGGCATGTCGGCCGGTGCCGGCCTCGGCGCGGTGATCGCGCTCACGCTGACAGCGTCGGCCACCGCGTTGCGCTTCGGCGTGGTGCCGGCGGGCGCGTTCCTCGGCGCTGTGCTCACGATCGTGCTCGTGGTGCGCCTGGCGTCGCTTCGGGGCACGCTCGACGTGACCTCGCTGCTGCTCGCGGGCGTGGCGATCTCCTACGCGCTCTCGGCGCTGACCTCCTTCGTGATGGTGTTCTTCCGCGAGTCGATGACATCGGTCGTCTTCTGGATGATGGGCGGGCTGACCGCGGCCTCATGGCCCTACGTGTTCATGGTGACGCCGATGCTCGCACTCGGCCTTGCAGTCCCGCTTTTCGCCACCCGTGAGCTCAACCTGATGCTGCTCGGCGAGGAGAGGGCCGGAGAGCTCGGCGTGGACGTCGAGCGCTTCAAGCGGCTCCTGCTCGCGGTCGGCGCGTTGCTCGTTGCCGCCGCGGTGTCGGTCTCCGGACTCATCGGCTTCGTCGGGCTCATGACGCCGCATATGGTGCGTCTCGTGATCGGACCGGACCACCGCGTGCTGCTGCCTGCTTCGGCGATCGGAGGCGCTATCGTGATGGTGCTCGCCGATCTCGCCGCACGCACGGTGCTCGCTCCCGTCGAGATCCCGGTCGGCATCGTGACCGCGCTCGTCGGCGGGCCGTTCTTCGTGTGGCTCCTCGTGCGCAGGAACGGACACCGGTGAGCGCGCGTCTGGCATACGAGACCGCGTCGGTGGGCTACCCCGGCGTGACCGTGATACGCGAGGCGTCGCTCGCCGTGGCTTCCGGCGAGATCGTCGGGCTCATCGGCCCCAACGGCGCCGGGAAGTCAACGCTCTTGCGAGCGGTCACCGGCACCGCCACCGTCTCCGCAGGCCGCATCGCGTTGCTCGGCGAGCCGCTGGACACGCTCGGCTCGCGCCAGAGGGCGCGCGTCGTCGGTGTCGTGCCTCAATCGGTGAGCGCGGCGTTCTCCTTCAACGCGCTGGAGTTCGTGCTGATGGGACGCCATCCCCACCTCGGCAGGCTTCAGCACGTCGAGTCGGCGGACATCGCGCTGGCCGAGGAGGTCATGGAACGCACCGACACCCTGCGCCTGGCGGCCGAGCCGGTCGATACACTATCCGGGGGCGACCTGCAGCGCCTTGCGCTCGCCCAGGCGCTCGCCCAGGAACCCGCCGTCCTCCTGCTCGATGAGGCTACGAGTCATCTCGACCTCAACCACCGCCTCCAGGTGCTCGACCTCGTGCGCGAGCTCGCGGACGGAGGCCTTGCGGTGCTCGCCGTGTTTCACGATCTCGATCTCGCCGCGCGCTTCAGCGACCGGCTCGGCGTGGTGTCGGACGGTGCGCTCGGCCCGATCGGCTCGCCGCGCGACGTGCTGACCGCGCCGCTGCTGGCGCAGGTCTTCAGGGTGCGGGCGGTCGTAGGGACCGACGCGGTCACCGGTGCCGTCACGGTGACGCCGGTCCTTCGCGAGGAAGCCGTGACCGGCACGCAGCGCGGGAAGGTGCTCGTGGTAGGGGGCATGGGGAGCGCGGCACCGCTGTTGCGCCGTCTCCATCTCGCCGGCTACGAGGTGTCGGCGGCCGCACTCAACAGAGGCGATGTCGACCAGGCCGTGGCCGAGGCGCTCGGAATGGCCCATGTCGCACTGCCTGCCTTCGGCGAGGTCGATGAAGAGGCCGAGAATGCGGTCGTGCGCATGGCCGAAGATGCCGATGCCGTCGTCGTGTGCGAAGTGCCGTTCGGCAGAGCGAACCTCGGCAACCTGCGGGCGCTTGCCGGAGCGGCCGCACGCACCGTGCTCGTCGGGGAGTTCGGACCGGAGCGCGATTTCTCGGGCGGAGCGGCTGGAGCGCTCGTCGACCAGTTGAGGGCTGTCGGAGCCGTGTCCGTCGCCGACACCGAGACGGCGCTCCGCGAGATCGCGCGAATCACGTAGTCCGGTAGCCCGCCGCAAGATCGATGAGAGGCCGGCACGCCTCTTCCCACTCGCACCCCCCGCACGCGAGCGCACGCCAGCGCTCGAGGACCCGCTGAACCGACAGGGTCGCCGCGCCCCACTCGAACTCCTCGCCCGCATCCAGTTCGAGCATCTCGAGCGCGAGCGCATCGAGCACCCGTATGGCCTCCTCGCTGTCCGGTTCCTGGGCGCAGTGGCCGTCTTTGAGGGCGGGACAGGCGGCGCACACGTCGTCGGGTCCGATGACGACGGTGCCTTTCGCGCCCTGGGTGAGGCTGTCGATCACCCGGAAGAGGTTCATGGCGAACTCAGCCGAGTAACCCTCCCCGTGGAAGAACTGGAGGCAGATAACGTGATGACCCCGGATGCGCACACCGCGCTCGCTCACGGCAGTCAACTCACCGGTATGTGGGGCGGGGGTGCGTTGTAGCCGGGACCCATGACGGACGCCGGCGCGGAGCGCGTGACGAGAGCGTCGGTGACAGCCCAGGCCGTGCCGGTGACGGCGATCAGCAGCACGGCGAAAGCGACGGAGCGGGCGACGCGCGAGCGCGCGGTCTTCATCGGCGGCACTCCTCGACCGGGTTCGGTTGGACACCCGTGACGCGCAAACCATGTGCCAGGGCACTCACGGTCTCAGCACACATGAGACCTCCTTGGACGCTGCCTCGACACTCGCCGGATGGCCGAGGCGGGCAAGCGCGCCGGCGAGCGAGGAGGTTGCGAGCCGCGATGTGTTGTTCGTCGAGGAGAGGTGGAGTCCGACCACCCGTGTGAGCCGGTCGGACGTGAGCCGGGCGAGGAGGGCGGCTGCGTCGTGATTGGAGAGGTGTCCTCGTGCCGAGCGGATACGGCGCTTGAGGAACCAGGGATACGGGCCGTTCTCGAGCATCCCCTCGTCGTGGTTGCTCTCGATTGCGAGCACGTCGCAGGCCTCCAGCGCCTCGAGCGCCTCCCCGGTCACGGTACCGGTATCGGTGAGCACGCCCAGCGTACAGCCGCACGCGCCCTCGAAACGGAAGCCGAGTGGCTCCGCGGCATCGTGCGAGGTGCGAAAGGCGGTCACCGTGATCGAGCCGACTGTCACCGGTTCTCCGGGTGCGACCGTGTGCAACTCGGGCACCTGGCGGTCGAGATCGGACGCGATGCGCGTGCCGCGCGATGCGTAGACGGGTATGCGGTGCCGCGACGAGAAGACGCGGACCCCCCGGATGTGGTCGGAGTGTTCGTGGCTCACGAGGACCGCCCGCACCGAGGCGGGATCGATTCCGGCCGAGAGGAGCCGCCGGTCGGTCTCGCGTGCCGAGAAGCCGCAGTCCAGGAGCAGCGTCTGCTCACCGCAGCAGACGGCGAGCGCGTTGCCGGACGATCCCGAGCCGAGGACCGTCGCACGCAGTGCGGAAACGGGGTCGGGGATGTCGTGCTTCGGTGGCATGCGGCAAGTCTACCGCACACGTCCGACGACGTGCCCGCCTACCTCTGCATCGAGAGCATCTCACGCGTTCGTTTCCACGCAAGACGCACACCTCCGACTATGAACCAGTACAGGACATAGGTCAGTCGCTTCATGATTATCGCGGGGATGCCGCTGATGTTGAGGTTCCACATCCAGCCGACACCCCAGCGCGGCCCGACGCTCACGAACTCGCCGTGCATGTGCGGCACGAACGGGGTGACCTCCTCACCGCGAGCTTCGCGCAGCAGGTTATCGGCCGTGTGCTCGGCCTGCCTGATGGCGAATTGCGCGAGCATGGGCAGGATCCGGTTGTCTTTCGGGTCGCGAAACGCGGCAACGTCACCGATGACGTAGATCTCCTCATGGTGGGGAGAGCGCAGATACTCGTCGCATACGAGCCGGCCCGAACTCTCCGCTTCCAGGCCCCACTCGATGGCGTCCGGGTCGGCCTTGGCGCCCCCGCAGAACACGAGCACGTTGGCGTCCACACGTTCGCCCGACTCGAGGATCACCTCGTCCTCTTCGACCCGCTCGACCATCTCACCGAGTACGAGCTCGACTCCCATACGTTCGAGACGTGCGACCGCCTTGGCGCGCTGGGCCTTGGGCAGGTCGTACAGGATCTCCGGTCGGCCCTCGACGAGGCGGACGCGCAGGTCTGCCGGGTCGAGGCCCGCGTCACGTGCCCGCCTGGGCAGCATCTGGCCGAGCGTGCCGACGATCTCGATCCCGGTGGCTCCGCCACCGATGACGGTGAAGCTCAGCACCCTGCTGCGCTCCTCACGCGTGTAGAGCTTCGCGGCACGCTTGAATGCGGCCTCGATCCGCCGTTGGAGCTCCTGGGCATCCTCGACCGACCACATGGTGACTGCGTGCTCGGCCAGCCCCGGGACGGGGGGCACGAAGGCGATCGCGCCGGTGGCGAGTACGAGCCGCCAGTACTCGACCCGCTCGCGCTCCCCGTCACGCGGACCGATGAGGACCGTGTGCTCCTGCGCGTCGACGTCGTGGAGGCGGTTGTAGCAGACGGTCACCGGCAGGTCTCGGAACACCGTCGGATGCCACAGTTCGCAGAACTCGGGGCGCGGGGGGCCGACCGCCACGAGGTCGAGTTCGGAAAGTGCCTGCTGGCAGGGGTTGGGCTCGACGAGGACGACCTCGATGTCGTCCTCCGGTCGCATCCTCTTGCCGAGCCTGACCGCGAGCGTGGTGCCGGCATACCCCCCTCCTGCGATCACGATTCGCCTCGACGGTGTGGGCTGCGTGCACCCCGCTGTCATCTGCTCGGCCACCCCGTTTCTCCTTCCGTATTCAGATCTAACCTGCTTCTACCCGTTCCGGCTGGGCTTCGAAGTGGAACATAGAGCGAGAAGGCCCACCGGCATGAGGGCCGAGCACATAATGACGGGTAAGGAGGACCTATGCAGGTACGACTCTTCGCACTCTCGACGTGTCCGTACTGCCGGATGGCCAAGCGCTTTCTCGATGACGGCTCCGTGCAGTACGAGTTGACCGAGGTCGACTCCCTGGATGGCCAGGAGAAGGACGACGCCATAGCCGAGGTCAGAGAGATCTCCGGCGGAGCGTCGTTCCCGGTGATCGTGGTTGGCGATGAAGTCATCGTCGGCTTCAACAAGAAGCGGATCAAGGAGTTGTTGGACCTGTGAGTGCCGCTTTTCCACGCAGGCGGTTCCCCGAAGGAACGACCGTCGAGGACCTTCGCTCCTATATGGAGCCGTTCGTCCGGCAACTCGGATACCGCTTCAACGACGATGAGGAGTTCGTAGCCGAGGTCCTCGGCTCCGAGATCGAGATTCTCGACTCCGCGGGCGATGTCTACTGCCCGTGCCGGGTCAGGTCGGGAAACCCGAAGGAAGACCTGAAGATCGTCTGTCCGTGCATCCCGTTCTACGCCGACCAGTTCGCGAAGTTGCAGAAGTGCTGGTGCGGACTGTTCGTGCGTACCGACGTCGAGGACGGTAGCGAGTTGCACGGCGTGATCGAGGTTCCCGAGGGCCCTGCAGATGTCCCGGTTGCGCTCGCCGACGAGTTTCCGCCCGGTACCCTTCGCACGGTGCGCCTCGGCAAGCGCGATGTCGCTCTCGCGCGCGTCGGCGATGAGTTCTTCGCGCTCGGCAACGTTTGCCGCCATGCGTTCGGGCCGCTCGGCCAGGGATTTCTCGACGGGCACACGGCCGTATGTCCGTGGCACGGCTGGCGCTACGACGTTCGCGACGGCACGACCGACCACCCCGGCGCCGACGTCGCCACCTACCCCACGAGCGTGCGGGACGGCTACGTGTTCATCACGGTGTAGCAACGCAAGGCCCGGCAGAAGAGGGTCGAGCGCGAGTTCTGCAGTGAACGGAGAGGGCCGCCCGCGTGGGCGGCCCTCTCCGTTCGGGACGAAGCTGTCTGAGCGAGCGACCCTCTCCTGCCGGGCCTACTCGGCTAGTGGTTCGTCTTTCTTGAACAGCTCGGCGATCCCGCCAAGCGAGCCCATGATGCCGCTGACCTCCATCGGCAGGAACACCTTGTTCGCCTCGCCGTCGGCGATCGCTTTGAGTGCTTCGAGATAACGGATGGCGATGAGGTCGTTGGTCGGGTCTCCCCGGTGGATGGCGCCGAAGACGTTCTCGATGGCGTTGGCCTCGCCCTCCGCGAGTTGGATCTTCTCGAACTTCTGCGCCTCGGCGACCTCGCGGATCGCGCGGGCCTTACCCTCGGCCTCGAGGATGGCGGCCTGCTTGAAGCCCTCGGCACGCGCGATGGCGGCCTGCTTGTCCCCGTCTGCTTCCAGGATGATCGCGCGCCGGTCGCGCTCGGCCTTCATCTGGCGGTGCATCGCTTCGGTGACGTCGACCGGTGGCTCGATGCGCTGCAGTTCGACACGCACGATACGCACGCCCCACTTGTCGGTCGCGTCGTCGAGGATGTTGCGCAGTGCCGCGTTTATCTTCTCGCGGCTGGTGAGCGACTCGTCGAGTTGCATGTCGCCGATCACGTTACGCAGGTTCGTCTGAGCGAGCTTGGTGGCGGCGAGGTAGAAATTCGCCACGTTGTAGATGAGCTTCACCGGATCGGTGGCCTCGTAGTAGACCACCGCGTCCACGGTCACGGCGACGTTGTCCGAGGTGATGACCTCCTGCGGCGGCACGTCCACGACGTTCTCACGCATGTCGACCTTCGTGATGCGGTCGACGAAAGGCAAGATGAAGTGTAGTCCCGAGTCGTACGTGCGCTGATACTTGCCGAAGCGCTCGACGATACCTTTCTCGTACGGACGCACGATGCGGATGGCCGCGATCGCATACACGAGCAGGACGACGATGACGACCGCTCCGAAGGCTATTGCTGCAAGTCCCTGGGGCATGGCTTTCTCCGATCCTTATGCGGATTGCTATCCGGCTGTTGTCTGACCCGGAGGCTCAGGGTGGACGATGAGGTGCGTGCCGTCGACGCGGTCGACGACCACACGGGTGCCGACCGGCAGGTTGTCGTGGCCGGGGGAGTCGGCACGCCACTCCTCACGCTCGATGCGTACCATGCCGACCGGACTGTCGTTGACGATCTCCTCTATCACGGTGCCGGTCTTGCCCACGAGCCGGTCCACACCGGTGCGCATGGGCGGCTCGAAGGTGAGCCGGTCTCCATAGCGGCGCAGCAGGACGAGCATCGCCGCGGAGACGAAGACGAAGGCCGCCCACTGCCAGCCGACACTCACACCGAGGAACTCCAGGAGAGCCGCGGCGGCGGCTCCGATGCCGAAGGGAAGGAGGAAGAAGCCTGCGGTGAAAATCTCCCCGATTATGAGGATCGCAGCAAGCAGCACCCATACCCAGAACCAGATCTCCATCGACGCCTCCCGAACACGCGCGTATGGACCAACTCCTACCAGGACTATATACCTTCGTTCCCCGACTCCCTGACAGCCGGTTCGTCGCATCGGTTGACACCCGGAGGGGACCATAAGATAATGCATCGAAAGCATAGAATTAATGCGAATTATCAGGTCCGACCCGACCGGTGAGGTGTCGTCCATGAGGGTTTCCCAACGTCTCGACTACGCCCTGCGAGCGTTGACGGCCATCGCCGCGCTTCCCGACGGGGTCACCGTCGCTGCCGGAGAGGTAGCCGACAGGCTCGGTCTGCCGCGCCGCTTCGTCGAACAGCAGATCACCGTGCTTTCCAAGAGCGGGCTTGTGGTGAGCCAGCGCGGAGCTCGTGGCGGATGCTCGCTTGCGCGTCCCGCCTCCGATATCTCCGTCGCCGAGGTCGTCGAGGCACTGCAGGGTACGGTGCTCGACGTCCCTTCGGTGACAGACTCGGCGGTCTCGGAGATGTGGGGTCGTGCAGCGGCGCATCTGCGTGACACGCTCGACCAGACGACGATCGCCGACCTCGCACGGCGTCAGCGGGAGATCGACGGTAGCAGGGTGCCGATGTATCACATCTAGGCCGCAGTGCATAGCGGACTATTTTCCAGTTGTTGAGTACAGGTACATTCTGGTACACTCCGCAAGTCTTAAGGAGCGTAAGCCCCTGGGGACGGGAGAGCGCCGGATGCCACTCGGCACCGGCGCAGCAATGTGTCTGAAGACACGGGAGCGAATGGGAGGACAGGGATGAGCGTGGCTAAGAGCAAGCGTCTCTTCGCCATCATCGCCATGCTTGTGATGCTGGCGATGGTAGTCACCGCGTGTGGTGGCAACGACGGCGCCGAGAACGGCGGCGACAATCCGGGTGGCGACCTCGTCGAGGTCAAGATCGGCGTTAGCTCGCCGTTCACCGGTGACGTTGCTGCACTCGGTACGGGTATCCGCAACGGTGCCCAGCTCGCGATCGAAGAGGCGGCCCCCGAGCTTGAGGAGATGGGCATCAGTCTTTCGATGCTCGCGGTCGACGATGCTGCCGACCCCAAGACCGGCGTTAATGCCGCAAACCAGATGGTCTCCGACAGCGCCGTCGTCGGTATCGTGGCTCACCTGAACTCGGGTGTCTCGATTCCTGCTTCCGCTGTCTACAACGAGGCCGGCGTCGTGCAGGTTTCTCCTGCGTCGACCAACCCCGCACTGACCCTGCAGGGTTTCGAGAACGTCTTCCGCGTCTGCACGATCGACACCGTCCAGGGTTCGTTCGCTGCCGAGTACGCCTATGACGAGCTCGGTTTCACCTCGGTTGCCGTCATCGACGACTCGACCCCGTACGGTGAGGGTCTTGCCGCCGAGTTCGCGGCAGCCTTCGAGGCCAAGGGCGGCGAGATCACCTCGACCGACAAGATCCAGGTCAAGGACCTCGACTTCACCGCACTGGTGACCAAGATCCGCAGCGCCAACCCCGACCTGATCTACTTCGGTGGCATGTACACCGAGGCCGCGCTCGTCTCCAAGCAGTCCAAGGAGGCCGGTTTCGAGGGTCCCGTCATGGGCGGCGACGGCCTGTACACCCAGCAGTACATCGATATCGCTGGTGCCGCGAACGCCGAGGGCGACTTCGCGACCTCCATCGGCCTGCCCCTTTCCGAGCAGCCGAAGGGCCAGGAGTTCCAGGACATGTTCGAGGCGACGTTCCCCGGCCAGACCATCGAGGCGTACGACACCTACGCATATGACGCGACCATGGTCGTCGTGGAGGCCATCAAGGCCGTCGCGGCCGATCTCGGCGCCGATGCCGTCACGAGCGTTGCAGGCAAGCAGGCCATCATCGAGGCCGTTGCCGTTACCGACATGCAGGGCGTGACCGGTAACGTGTCGTTCGACGAGAACGGTGACACCACCAACAAGGCTGTCACCCCGTATGTCGTACGTGACGGCGCCTGGGTTCCCTACACCGACTAGTAGGGACTGAGAAAGCCTCGCAATCACACAGTCCGGGCGGGACACGAACATGTGACCCGCCCGGACCGGTGTGAGCACGGACCCTGATTCCCGGCACGGCCCGCGAGGTCGTGTCGCCTACAAGGATCATGGATGGAGCACTCGTGTCAGTCGAACTCGGAATCATCGCCCAGCAGTTCGTTAACGGACTGACCCTCGGAGGGATGTACGCCCTCCTCGCGCTCGGATACACGCTCGTCTACGGGATCCTGCTCATGATCAACTTCGCCCACGCGGAGATGTTCATGTTCGGTGCCTACGTAGGCCTGTTCACGCTGCAGGGTCTGTCCCGCATCGAGTTCTTTACCTCGAGCGGCCCCGCACTGCTGCTGCTCTACCTGCTTACCTTCCTGATAGCCATGGTGGCGACCGGCATACTCGGTGTGATCATCGAGCGGTTCGCCTATCGGCC
The DNA here is from genome assembly GCA_007123455.1 of Coriobacteriia bacterium. Taxonomy (GTDB): domain Bacteria; phylum Actinomycetota; class Coriobacteriia; order Anaerosomatales; family SLCP01; genus SKKZ01. The sequence goes on from SKKZ01000268.1 coordinate 10,778, forward strand.
ACTCAGACATGCGCCCCGCCTCGCGCCGCTCATCTCGGCCATCGGCGTGTCGCTCTTCCTTCAGAACGCCGCACTCCTCTGGATCTCGTCGCGATCGCTGCCCTTCCCGGTGCTCTTCGAGGTACGCACCTTTCGGATAGGCGGAGCAAGCATCTCCTCGATGCAGATCCTCATCATCACGGTCACGATCCTTCTTATGCTGGTGCTCGACACATTCATCTCGCGCACCCGCCTCGGCAAGTCGATGCGCGCCACCTCCCAGGACCGGGAGACGGCGGGCCTCATGGGAATCGACATCAACCGCGTCATCGCGCTGACCTTCTTCATCGGTCCGGCGCTCGGTGGCGCTGCCGGTATCTTCTCCGGCATGTACTACGGCAACATCAAGTACAACATGGGCTTCATCCCCGGGATCAAAGCGTTCACCGCGGCGGTCGTCGGTGGTATCGGTAACCTGCGCGGCGCCATGCTCGGTGGTTTCCTCATCGGGCTTCTCGAGTCGCTGGCAGCGGCCTACATCAGTACCGGCTACAAGGACGTCATCGCATTCGTGATCCTCATCATCGTCCTGATCTTCAAGCCCGGGGGCCTTCTGGGCGAGTCCGTAGCGGAGAAGGTGTAGCCATGGGAGCTGTCAGAAACGGACTTGTGGCGGTCAACGATTTCTTCTCCACCCGCCCGGGCAGGATCGGATTCTTCTTCGTTCTCGCTCTCATCACGCTTTTCTTGCCGGTCTTCTTCCAGGCGGCGGGCAACGTGTTCATGGTGCGCATCTTCGCGCTCGTAGGCATCTACGTTCTTCTCGCGCTCGGGCTCAACATCGTGGTCGGCTACGCCGGTCTGCTCAATCTGGGCTACATCGCCTTCTATGCGGTGGGCGCGTACGCCGGAATGAACCTCGGCTTCCTCATGCAGGAGCTGCTCGTCGGCCTCGGCTTTCTCGGAGAGCGGCCGGAGAACTGGTCGTATTGGGTGCTGCTGCCGTTCGCGGCGGTACCCGGCGTCCTTGCGGGTATCATGATCGGTGCGCCGGTCCTGCGCTTGCGAGGTGACTACCTCGCCATCGTCACGCTCGGATTCGGCGAGATCGTGCGTATCGCGATCACCAACGATATCGCGGGCATCACCAACGGCGCCTCGGGACTCCCGGGTGTCGGCCAGAGCGTGGCTCCTGTCGCGGGACAGATGTGGGTAAGGGAGAACCTCTCCTTCGGGAACTTCCTGTTCTCGAAGGACCTCTACTGGTACTACATCATCGTGGCGCTCGTCCTCTTCGCGATCTTCGTCATCACGCGCCTGGACAACTCGCGTCTCGGACGCGCGTGGGTCGCGATGCGCGAAGACGAGGTGGCAGCGTCCTCTGTCGGTGTCAACATCCTCACGACGAAGCTCTGGGCGTTCGCGTTGGGCGCAGCGTGGGGCGGCATCGCCGGTCACACCTACGCGTACTGGGTCGGGTTCATCAGCCCCGAGTCCTTCAACTTCATGGAGTCGGTACTCGTGGTCTGCATGGTCGTCCTCGGCGGCATGGGCTCGATCCCGGGCACCATCCTCGGTGCGGTCATCATCACGGCGGCACCCGAGATCATCCGCGTGGCCGCCACGTCACCGGTGTTCGCCGGTTTTCTCACCCCCGAGCAGGCCGCCCTGGTGGGCGATTATCGCTTCCTTATCTTCGGTGGCCTCATGGTCGTCATGATGGCGCTCAGGCCGCAGGGCATCCTGCCGTCGAAGCGTCGCGCCCGCGAGTTGCACCCGATCGACGATACGATCCTTGCACAGGAGAACCAGCAGCTCTGGGAAGCCGAACACAAGCACGAGTCCGATAGCGACCTGCTCTAGGCGCGGACGAAAGGCGCTGACGCGACATGGCAATGCTAGAAGTCAATAACCTGACGATGCAGTTCGGCGGTCTCAAGGCCCTCTCCGAGGTGGACTTCCGTGTGGAGGAGGGCGAGATCGTCGCCCTCATCGGGCCGAACGGTGCCGGCAAGACGACACTGTTCAACCTGCTGACCGGTATCTACAAGCCTACCGAGGGCACCATCGAGTTTGACGGGACCTCGCTGGTGGGCAAGAAGGCGCACCGCATCTGCATCATGGGTGTGGCCCGTACGTTCCAGAACATCCGGCTCTTCGCCAACATGACGACGCTCGAGAACGTCATGGTGGCCCGCCACACCCGCACGAAGGCCAGCCCGTGGATGTCGGTCATCCGCACGCCGAACTTCAAGCGTGAGGAGGAGCACACGGTCAACGAGGCGCGCAAGTGGCTTCGCTTCGTGGGGCTCGAGGACAAGGCGAACGAGCTTGCCATGAACCTGCCCTACGGCGAGCAGCGCAAGCTCGAGATCGCGCGTGCGCTTGCGACCGAGCCCCGGCTTGTCCTGCTCGACGAGCCGGCGGCCGGTATGAACCCGCAAGAGACCGCTTCGCTCACCAAGCTCATCGGCCGCATCCGCGAAGCGGGCATCACCGTGCTCCTCATCGAGCACGACATGAAGGTGGTCATGGGGATCGCCGACCGCGTCTCCGTGCTGGACTTCGGCGAGAAGATCGCCGAAGGCAGGCCCGAGGAGATCCAGCGCGACCCCAAGGTCATCGAAGCGTACCTGGGCAGCGGCGCCGAGGCGCTCATGGCCGAGGGCTAGGAGGGCACCGCAGTGCTGAACGTCAAAGACCTACACACCTTCTACGGGAAGATCGAGGCGCTCAAGGGCATCAGCGTCGAGGTGAACGAGGGCGAGATCGTGACGCTTATCGGCGCCAACGGTGCGGGCAAGTCCACGACGCTCAAGACCGTCTCCGGTCAGATCGCCCCCCGTAACGGCTCCATCGAGTTCCTCGGTCAGCAGATCGCCGGCATGCCGTCGCATCAGGTCACCGCTAAGCGCGTGATCCAGGTGCCCGAGGGACGCCGCATCTTCGCGCAGATGACGGTGCGCGAGAACCTCGAGATGGGCGCGTTCCTGCGCACCGACAAGGAGGAGATCGCAGCGGACCTCGAGCGTGTCCTCGAGCTCTTCCCCCGGCTGAGCGAGCGGCTTGCACAGAAAGGCGGGACGCTTTCCGGTGGCGAGCAGCAGATGCTCGCGATCGCCCGCGGCATGATGGCCCGGCCCCAACTGCTCATGCTCGATGAGCCGTCGATGGGCCTGGCACCCGTCATCGTCGAAGTCATCTTCGAAACCATCAAGAAGCTCAACAAGGACGGGACGACGATCTTGCTCGTCGAGCAGAATGCGGCTATGGCCCTGCAGGTCGCCCACCGCGGCTACGTGCTGGAGACCGGCTCGGTCGCGCTCCAGGGCACCGGACAGGAGCTGCTGCGCAACGAGCGGGTCCGCAAGACCTATCTCGGAGAGCTGTAGTCGCATCCGCCTGCACGGTGAACGACGGCCCGGTTCGGGATTTCGAGCCGGGCCGTCTCACGTCGTGTGGCCGAGCCGCCACTGGCCTGCCGACATGACCGACGCCAGTGTCGAGCGGCCCCCGCGTTCGAGGAGCGCGTCGTATGGATCGCCGCTTGCGGCGCCGCAGCGGAAGACGGCCAGATCTGCCTGGCGTCCGGCTGCAAGGGTACCGAACGAGTCGTCGAGGCCGAGCACGGCCGCCCCGTCGGCGGTAGCCATACGGATGACGCGTTCGGCCGACAGGTGCGGGGCGAGCGCGTGGACCGCGCGGGCCTCTTCGAGCAGATCGAGATCGGTGTTGCTTGCCAGTGAATCGGTGCCGAG
>SKKZ01000208.1 GCA_007123455.1 Coriobacteriia bacterium
ATCGCGAAGCGGGTCTCCGGAGACTCGGTTTCCTACGAGGTCTCCGTTCATCCCGAAGACGTCGGCAAGGTCATAGGAAGACAAGGCCGGATCATCAAGTCGATACGTACGCTCGCTCGGGCGTCGGCCGGCACCACCGGTCAGCATGTCGACGTGGAGGTCCTGGGGTAGTCGACATGAAGGATGCGCCCTTCGTCCCGGTGGGGCGTGTCGTCAAGGTACACGGATTGAAAGGGGAGGTATCGGTGGCGCTGTCCGCCGAGCCTCCCTTCTCAGTTCCTGAGAATCTCGCGGTCTGGGTCGTGCCGCCCCCCTCCGGGCCGATGCGTTGCACCGTGGAGTCTGTGCGCCAGGGTCCCAAAGGCCCGCTGCTCAAGTTGAGCGGTATCGATGACCGTGCTGACGCCGAGATTCTGAGAGGGCGCAGCCTGGTTGCCCACCCCGACGACCTGCCCGAAGGATGGTTGGACCAGGCCCCGAGCGACGTCGGCCTGCGGGTCAGGGATGTCGAGCGCGGAGAGATAGGAACGGTGGTGGACGTGATCGTCACGGGAGCGAACGACGTCTGGGTCACCGAGAGTGATCGATACGGCGAGGTTCTGATCCCGGTGATCGACGACGTTGTACTCGAGGTTGATGAAGAGACCGGCACGGCCTCGATACGTCTGCTCCCCGGTCTGATCGACGAGGAGGGACCGCACGCGTGATCGTCGACGTCATCACCATCTTCCCGGACATGTTCTCCGGACCGATGTCGGCCTCGATGGTCGGGCTCGCACGTGAGCGCGGCCTGCTCGAGTTGCGCATCCATGATCTCAGGGACTACACCACCGACCGCCACCGCAGCACCGACGACTATTCGTATGGCGGTGGCCCCGGCATGGTCATGCGACCTGAACCGCTGTTCCGGGCGGTCCGTGCCGTGCAGGCGCTGGAACCGGAGCCCGCTACCGTCGTGTTCCTGACACCGAGCGGTGAGCGTTTCTCCCAGCAAGTCGCTGAGGACCTATCCGTCCGCGAGCGTCTGATTCTCGTCTGTGGACGCTATGAAGGATTCGACGAACGCACCTTCGCCCTCGCCGACAAGCGTCTCTCGGTCGGTGACTACATCCTGACCGGCGGCGAGCTTCCGGCGATGGTGGTGATCGACGCGCTGACCCGCCTGATACCGGGTGTGCTCGGCCACGAAGGCTCTGCTGCCGACGAGTCGTTCTCGGAGGGACTTCTCGAGTATCCTCAGTACACGCGGCCCGCACACTTCGAAGGCTCGGACGTCCCCGAAGTGCTTCTCAGTGGTGACCATGCGCGCATCGCTGCGTTTCGTCGTCGCGAAGCCATAGTCGCCACCGCACGCATGAGACCTGATCTGCTGCCCGACGCCCATCTGTCAGAAGAAGAGCGAGCACTCGCCCGAGACGTGCTCGAAGGGAGCAATGAACGTGACTGAGCCGAACGAGCCCGGACTGACGACCCACACTGAAGAGAAGACGAAGGAGTCCACGACTCACTTCGGGCGCTGGCTCATCGAAACGGCGATCATGATCGCTCTTGCGTTCCTGCTGGCGCAGGGGATCAAGACGTTCGTAGTACAGCCGTTCGTCATCCCGACCGGCTCGATGGAACCGACCATCATGGCCGGTGACAGAGTACTCGCCGAGAAGGTGTCGTTCCGATTCCGGGAGCCGCGCATCGGTGAGATCGTCGTGTTCGACGACCCGACAGGACGCCATCCTCAGTTGATCAAGCGCGTCGTCGCGGTCGGAGGACAGACCGTCGACATCATGGACGGAGTGGTGGTGACCGACGGGGTACCACTCGATGAGCCATACGTTCACGGCAAGCTCACCGAACAGGGGACCGTACCGCTGCCGATAACGCTCGCCGACGACGAGGTCTGGCTCCTGGGTGACAATCGCCCCAACTCTGGGGACAGCCGGTTCATGGGACCGATTCCCGAGTCGCTGGTCCGGGGTAGAGCGTTCACGATCTACTGGCCGATCGCTCGCATCTCGACGCTCACCCTCCCCTGAAGTTCACTCATTGCCCGTGTTTGCATAGCCCCCGACGGGTGGTCTATACTTTCTCCTTGCGCCTGAACGGCGCCTGACCAGTCACGGACGACCAAGGACACCCATGGACACCATTAGAGCTATCGAGCAGCAGCAGATCCGCGACGACCTCCCCGAGTTCCAGGTCGGCGACAACATCAAGGTTCACTATCGCGTCGTCGAAGGCAGCAGGGAGCGCGTCCAGATATTCGAAGGCCGCGTGATCCGTCGCCACGGTGCAAGCAATCGTGAGACGTTCACCGTGCGGAAGATCTCGTTCGCAGTCGGCGTCGAACGTACCTTTCCGGTCCACTCTCCGAAGATCGTCAAGATCGAGGTAACGGGTCGCGGCAAGGTCCGGCGCTCCAAGCTGTACTATCTGCGTGACAAAGTGGGCAAGGGCGCCCGCCTCAAAGACAAGTCTTACTAGGGCATTCTCTATCGAAGTGATCCGACGACCCCGGCGTGCCGGGGTCGTCGTGCGTCCGGGTATACTCGGAGTCGATCAGAGGGAGGGAGCTCCGTGCCGAACCCGAGTGTCGCCGAGTGCAGGACCGAGCTCTGCCATGCCGACGGGGAGTGTCTTCGCGCGTTGATCGCCGCCCACGAGCATGATGGGCGCGCCGGCGTCCGCGATGCAGTCGAACGTGCACGACGCCGTCTTGCGCGTCACGATCGGGAGACCGAACGTCTGGATGCACTGAACGGACTGGAAGACCGGTTGCGTCGGGACGGTTTTTCCGTGATAGCCGGAATCGACGAGGTCGGCAGGGGAGCCCTTGCGGGACCGCTCACTGCCGCTGCAGTGGTGCTCGGCCCCGGGACCCGCCTTGCAGGCCTCAATGACTCCAAGCAGCTCTCACCTGCCCACAGGGAGCACGTTGCTGCGGAGATCCGACTGGTGGCCGTCGCTTACGCGGTCGCGCATGTCCCGGCTCACATCATTGACGCGCTCGGTATGACCCGGTCGCTGCGGTATGTCATGGAGATGGCTCTCACGCGACTGGATACCGTCGCGGACCACGCGGTCACCGACGGTCACAGGGTAGGCCTGTCTGTCCCTGAGACTGCTGTCGTCAAGGGGGATGCGACCGTCGCCGCGATCGCAGCTGCATCCGTACTCGCAAAGGTCGAGCGAGACCGGCTCATGGTCGGACTCGCGGATCGCTACCCGGTGTGGGGATTCGACGTGAACAAGGGATACGGCACACCCGAGCACCTGGAAGCCATCACCGAACACGGAGTGACCCCTTTGCATCGACGCTCCTTCTCGCCTTGCAGTACCACTCCGACCCTCTTCTGATGAGAGGTATGGGCAGACGACGGTAAGGTCTTGTTCACACACGTGTGAAACGCTCCCCCCGGAAAGGGGGAGTCATGACACGAGCAGAGATCGCACGCCGGGGAGAGGATGCAGCAGCCGCATATCTCGATCGCATCGGACTCACGGTCGTCGAACGCAACTGGCGCTGCCAGTCGGGCGAAGCCGACATCATCGCGCTGGACAGCACCACACTCGTCATCGTCGAAGTCAAGACCCGTAGGACGCCGGGTGCGGGGACACCGGAAGAAGCGGTATCGCCGACAAAACAGCGCCGTCTGATACGAATCGCGCGCCACTACCTTGCTCACGCAGGTCTTGAGGATGCAGACGTGCGCTTCGACGTCATCGCAGTACGTCCGATATCGGATGACCGGGCGCTGCTCCGGCACCATCGTGCAGCCTTCACGGCGTGAGAGAGGTACACGGACAGGCGTCCGTCGAGACCACCACCCTCGTGGGAACCGAGCCGGTGCCGGTGGAGGTGCAGGTCGACGTAGCGCCGGGACTGCCGGCGTTCTCGATCGTCGGACTAGGCGATACGGCGGTACTCGAAGCCCGTGAGCGGGTAAGGTCCGCCCTCCGTACGGGTGGTTTCCGCTTTCCGAACGCCAGGGTCGTCGTCAACCTCGCTCCCGGACCTCTGCGCAAGCACGGGACGGGGTTCGATCTCCCCATAGCCCTGGGAGTCCTCGGAGCAACCGCACAGATCCCCAGGGATGTCTGGACAGGCTGCCGTGCTGTGGGAGAACTCTCACTCGATGCCGCAGTCCGACCCGTTCCCGGAATGCTCGCCCATGCCCTCGGTGCCCGCAGAGATCACCTGCCTCTCCTCGGCCCGCTGGCCTCTGCACATCTGGCGGACGGGCTGCCCGGTCTTACCTTCCGGGGGATATCCTCACTCGGCATGCTTCTGGCGGAGGAGCACTCCATGCCGGTACCGGCAACGGTGCCACCGCGTGTCACCTTGCCGGAACTCGGAGACGTCGGCGGCCTCAAGACCGCACGCCGGGCACTGGAGATCGCTGCTGCAGGGGGCCTGAATCTGCTGCTGATCGGCCCGCCGGGATCGGGAAAGACGATGCTCGCCCGTCGCCTTGGTTCCATCCTGCCCCCACTGGAAGGGGAGGAGAGGATCGAGACCGCACTTGTGCACTCGGTCGCCGGGCTCTCGGAGGCCCCTGCTCTCAACGGCCAACGGCCCTTCCGCGCACCCCATCACAGCGCCTCGCTCGCCGGACTCGTCGGCGGCGGTTCACCGCCACGTCCTGGTGAGGTGAGTCTTGCACACAACGGCGTGCTCTTCCTCGACGAGTTCCCCGAGTTCGCGCCCTCTGCCCTCCAATCCCTCAGGCAGCCGATGGAGGACGGTTACGTGACACTCGTCAGGGCCGAGGGGCGACTCCGCTTCCCTGCCCGCTTCACTCTCGTAGCGGCGGCGAATCCCTGCCCGTGTGGGTATCTGGGCGACCCGGTCAAGGACTGCAGATGCACAGACACCACGATCGACCGCTATCGCAATCGCATAGGGGGGCCACTCATGGATCGGATCGATATGGCGATCGGAGTAGAACGGTTGGATCCTTCCGCTCTGGTCCATGCACCGTGCGGCGAGTCATCGGCAGCGGTACGCGAACGCGTATGCGCAGCGCGCGAGCACATGCGCGAAGCCGATCGCCCAAACGTGGCCACTTTGAGCGGAGGCGCGCTGCTCTCGGCGTGCCGCCTCACGCCGCGAACCCGTCAGACACTGACCGACGTCGGTCGTCAGAATCACCTGTCCGGTCGCGGGATCACCAGGCTCATGCGCGTCTCCCGCACCATCGCCGACCTGGAGGGCTCGAGTCGTGTCACTAACGACCACGTCATGGAAGCGCTTGCCTTTCGACGGGAGGATCTCAGATGAACAACAACGGTAGGTGGCAGCTCGCAAGAGGGGAGGAGGGGTATCCCTACGAACTTGAAGACCTTCCCGACCCGCCCGCGCTGCTCTACGGATTCGGCGACCCGGCGCTGCTGGGCGGGGGGTTGGCAATCATCGGCTCCCGCAAAGCTACGCCGTACGGACGCGCCTGTGCGCGGCGATTCGCAGCATGGGCGGCGACCCACGGAGTCTCCGTGGTATCCGGCGCGGCTATCGGTTGTGATCTCGAGTCACACGAAGCCGCTCTCGAGCACGACGGTCCGACGATCGCCGTCCTGCCGTGCGGAGCGGACGTCGACTACCCGCTGCGCGCCGCAGGTACGCTGGCACGGATCCGCAGACACGGCGCGGTCGTTTCGGAGACGCCCTGGGGCTCCGATCCGAAACGATGGTCCTTCGTCCGGCGCAATCGGCTCATCGCGGCCCTCTCCGTGGCGGTACTCGTGGTAGAAGCCGGCCTGCCGAGCGGCACCTTCACCACCGCGGACCATGCTCTCGCGATCGGACGTGAGGTCTACGCCGTCCCCGGATCGATCTTCGCACCCGAATGCAGGGGTTCGAATCGCCTGATACGTCAGGGAGCGATGCCCATCACCGACGTGGCCGAACTCGCACAGGCGCTCGGTCAGGAAGCGTGCGCCGAGATATTGCCTGAAGTTTCGAACCGTCTCATATCGGCACTCGTTGCGTCGCCGATGCGGCCGGACGACATCGCGCGCGCATTCGATCTCGACATCGTCGAGACCATACGCACTCTCGGCCTCTTCGAGTCGCAACGCCTGGTCACCCGGTATCAGGACGGACGTTACGGCGCGCTTCCGCGCTGAGGCACTGTACAATGTCGGCATCGACCTGTCCCGCCGAGACGCCGAGGAGTCCGTGCCCGTGCCTGAACGCATCACCGTTGTCGGAGGCGGGATTGCCGGGACAGAGGCCGCGTGGCAACTGGCTCGTCACGGAATCCCGGTACGCCTCTACGAGATGCGTCCTGAACGCATGCCACCCGCGCACTCCACGCCACACTTAGGGGAACTCGTCTGTTCGAACTCGTTCAAGGGAACTGACGTAGCCTCCGCGACGGGCACTCTGAAGAGGGAGCTCGACGCTCTCGGGTCACTCGTCATCGATGTGGCACGGCAGAGTGCCGTGCCAGCGGGAGCGGCGCTTGCCGTGGACCGCGAAGCCTTCTCGGTCACACTGACGGAACGCATCGAACGTCATCCCCTGATCGAGGTCGTTCGCGAGGAAGCCACTGCCGTGCCCGCAGGCCGATGCATCATTGCGACCGGACCGCTCACCAGCGCCTCGATGGAGGCCGCACTCTCCGGGCTGATCGGTCCCGAGCGCCTCGCCTTCTATGACGCTGCAGCGCCCATCGTCGATGCAGGCACGGTCGATCACTCGATCGTCTTCGCAGCTTCGCGTTACGAGAAGGGCGGCGCCGACTACCTCAACTGTCCACTCGGCCGTGACGAGTACTCGCGACTCATCGACGAACTCATCAACGCAAAGAGAGTGCACGCCCACGACTTCGAGCGAAAGGAACTCTTCCAGGCCTGCCAGCCGGTGGAGGAGATCGCCCGCAGCGGGCCCGATGCGCTGCGCTACGGCGCACTGAAGCCCGTCGGGCTCGTCGACCCGCGAACCGGCTCAAGGCCATGGGCGGTCGTACAGCTGCGTCCCGAGACCACGTCAGGCACCGCGTACAATCTTGTAGGATTTCAGACGAACCTGACCTTCGGTGAGCAGCGTCGTGTCTTCGGAACGATACCCGGCCTCGCGGATGCCGAGTTCCTCCGGTACGGAGTCATGCACCGCAACACCTTCGTACGAGCGCCTGCACTCCTCGATGCAACACTTGCGCTTATTGGCATCCCCGAGGTCAGGCTGGCCGGTCAGCTCACCGGGACCGAAGGCTACCTGGAGGCTGCCGCATCGGGTCTCCTGGCTGCCCTGAACACGGTCGCCGACATCAAGGGCGACCCGCCTGTGGTACTGCCATCAACTACCGCGCTCGGAGCTCTCATCGCGTACGCGACCGATCCGGCTACCTCCGATTACCAGCCCATGCACGTCAACTGGGGGCTGGTCCCCCCGCTCGCTCCACCGGTGCGCGGCAAGCGCAAGCGGTACGCAGCCTACGCAGCCCGTGCATCGACTGATCTGTCGGCATGGATGTCGACCCTTCCGATGCCGGGCAACCTGCCTGAACGGGGCGACGTCCATGGCTGAGACCTTCACGCACTTCGACGCCTTCATGCGGCATCTCTCGGCAGAACGGGGCCTCTCGGAGCAAACCTTGCGTGCCTACTCGGCCGACCTCTCGCGCTACTTCGAGTGGGCCGATCGCTCCGGTGTCGATCCTCTTCGACCGACACACAGGGCATTGCGTCGCTACCTCGCGGAGCTCGATCGCGCGGGATATGCCCGACGTACCATCGCACGCAGATTGGCCGCACTCCGCGGCTTCATGGGCTACCTCGCGGACGAGGGCCTCATCGACTCCGATCCTTCCCGAATCGTGTCCGCACCCAAGACGCCGCGCCGACTTCCCGTGCTCGTGCCGCAGGACGCACTGCGTGCGCTGCTCGATGCGCCTGACCCGGACACGCCCACGGGCATCAGGGACCGTGCCGTCCTCGAAGTCCTCTACGCGTCGGGAACGCGCGTGTCCGAGCTCACGGGTCTTACCCTTCGCCAACTCGACCTGGGTACAGGCACCGCGAACGTGATGGGCAAGGGGGGCAAGGAGCGTGTGGTGCCGCTTCACCCCTTCGCCGTGAAGAGGCTCCGCGACTATCTTGCCCGCGGCCGTCCCGCTCTCGTCCGCGGGCAAGACCCCGGCTACCTCTTCCTCTCGGTACGTGGCAATCCTCTCTCGCCAGATGCCGTCCGCAGGCTCTTCAAGGCACACCTGGCCACAGCGGGTGCCACCACGTCGCTCTCCCCGCACTCGCTGAGGCACACGTTCGCCACACACCTGCTCGAGGGAGGCGCCGACCTCCGTACGGTGCAGGAACTTCTCGGTCACGTTGCGCTGTCTACTACCCAGATTTATACTCACGTGAGCATGAAGCGGCTTCAAGACGTACATCGTCGGGCGCATCCGAGAGCGTGACGCGTCAGGGGCAACAGCCGCAAGCGAGGGGCACACGCTAATGAGGAACGACTCACGGACCGATCTATCCGGCCTCTGGGCCAGATTCAAAGACACGGGGGACGAAGATGCCCGTGAGCGGCTCATTCTTAACTACTCTCCGCTGGTGAAGTATGTCGGTGGGCGCGTTTCTGCGACGCTTCCGCAGACCGTCGATACCGCCGATCTGATCAGCTACGGTCTCTTCGGCCTCATCGATGCCATTGAGAAGTACGATCCGGGGCGCGGCATCAAGTTCGAGACGTACGCTATCGCCCGCATCAAAGGCGCCATCATCGACGAGTTGCGCTCCATGGACTGGGTCCCCCGATCGGTGCGGGCGCGTGCGCGCGAACTCGAGGCCGCCTACATCGCACTGGAGACACGGCTGAGGCGCGTACCGAGCGATTCAGAGGTCGCCGAAGAGATGGGTGTGGGAGAGGACGAGTTTCGTGAGATCCTCTCCAAGCTTTCCTATACGTCGGTGGTCTCGTTCGAAGAACTCTGGGGTGGCGCCGATCGCGAGGAACGCTCCGAGGGGGCGGCGGCGATTCCCGACCATAACGCCGAGGACCCGGTCACTATGTTCGAGACCGAGGAGGTCAAGCACATCCTCGCCGAAGCGATCGAGCACCTTCCTGAGCGCGAGCGCGTGGTGATCACCCTCTACTACTACGAGGGTCTGACGCTCAAGGAGATCGGCAAGGTCCTCGGTGTAACGGAGTCGCGCGTGAGTCAGCTGCACACGAAAGCGGTACTCCGGATGCGTGCGAAACTGCACTCGACATAGGGCCGCCCACGGCTCTTGCGCGGCCGAAATCATCCGTTCTCGCTCCCGTGACCCTGTGCTATGATACGCAGGTTCTTATCTCACACGCTTGCCGACCCTACCGACGGGTGACCTCGCCGACACGGCGCGGATCGCGGAACGGGGATGACAGCAGGCGGAGGCACAACCGATGAAGGAGGTACCACTATGTCCGTCGTCTCGATGAAGAGTCTTCTCGAGGCCGGTGTCCACTTTGGACACCAGACCCGGCGCTGGAACCCGAAGATGAAGCCGTACATCTTCACCGAGCGCAACGGAATCTACATCCTCGATCTACAGCGCACGCTGCGCGAGCTGGACACGGCGTACCAGTTCGTCCGCGACCTTACCACTCGAGGCGATCACGTGCTGTTCGTCGGCACCAAGAAGCAGGCACAGGAGCCCATTGCCTCGGAAGCAGAGCGCTCCGGTAGCCCGTACGTCAACCAGCGCTGGCTCGGCGGGATGCTCACCAACTTCGTGACCATTCGCGCCCGTATCGATCGCCTTGTCGCCCTCGAGACGATGGAGGAGGACGGCACCATGTCCTCACTCCCGAAGAAGGAGCAGTTGCTTCTCGGCAAGGAGAAGGACAAGCTCGAGCGTAACCTCTCCGGCATCCGTGAGATGAAGAGCCTGCCCGGCGCGATCTTCGTCATCGATACCAAACGTGAGGCTATCGCGGTCGCCGAGGCACGCCGCCTGAAGATCCCGATCATCGGTCTGGCTGACACGAACGCAGACCCTGATGAGATCGACTACATCATTCCGGGCAACGACGACGCGATCCGCTCAGTCACGCTCATGGCACGCGTCATCTCAGACGCCATCATCGAAGGCCGTGCCGCTCTCGAGGGTCCCGCTGTGGCCGAGGCGGCCCAGAGGCCGGTGCCGGCGGTAGTGGAGACTCCCGCCGAAGCACCCGCTGAAGCTCCCGCCGAAGCTCCCGCCGAAACACCCGCAGAAGCTCCTGCCGAAGGACCCGCAGACGAGCCCCCGGCCGAGTCTTCGGAGACTGCCGCCGAGTAGTTCCCGGAAACACCTGCACGACGAACATGCATCGATATCGAACCCGGAGGTAGCCGCAGATGGCAGATATCACCGCCAAGATGGTCAAAGACCTGCGTGAGTGCACGGCCGCGGGCATGATGGACTGCAAGAAGGCACTGTCCGAAGCCGACGGCGACATGGATGCCGCGATCGACATCCTGCGCACGAAGGGTCTCGCAGCCCTCGCCAAGAAGGCCGGGCGTGCAACAAACGAAGGTGTGATCGGTGGCCTCGTCCACGATGAAGGCCGCACCGGAGTCCTCGTAGAGGTCAACTGCGAGACCGACTTCGTCGCCCGCAACGCTGACTTCAAAGCGTTCGTTTCCGACATCGCTGCCCATGTCGCCTCTTCGGCACCCGCCGACGTGGCCGAGCTTCTCTCCCAGCCCTATGTCGACCGACCCGAGGTCACCGTCGAGCAGTTCCTCGGCGAGACCGTGAACAGACTCGGGGAGAACATGGGCATCAGCCGGTTCGCCCGCTACGAGCTCGGTTCAGAGGCCGGTGCGATCACCGTGTACATACACGGCGTAGGCAACATCGGCGTCATGGTCGAGGTCGCCGCGTCGAGCGCAGACGCCGCTACCGCCGGGGATTTCGCGACGTTCTCGAAGGACATCGCGATGCAGATCGCCGCTGCGGCGCCCATCTCGGTGCGCCGCGAGGAGGTCCCTGCTGCCATCGTCGACCACGAGATGGAGATCTACAAAGCCCAGGCCGCCGAGTCCGGCAAGCCCGAGCAGATCCAGGAGAAGATCGCCACCGGACGGCTCGAGAAGTACTACAAGGAGGTCTGCCTCCTCGAGCAGCCGTTCGTCAAAGACCCCGACGTGTCCGTCAAGCAGTATCTCCAGAGCACTGCAAAGGCGCTCGGCGGAGATCTCGACATCGTCCGTTTCGAAAGGTTCGTCCTCGGTGAGGGCCGATCGGCCGAGTAATAGAGGAATGCTTCACACGGCGGCAGCCGCCGTGTGACGACACGGGCCGGTACCCTCAAGTACCGGCCCGTGTACTGTATGCTGTAGCAGATACGCTACCGACCGGATCGTCGGCGAGAGGGGAGACGTGTGGCTGAGTACCGATTCCGTCGTGTCCTGCTGAAACTCTCTGGTGAGGCCCTCATGGGAGAGGCCCGATACGGCATCGATCCCGCGGTCCTTGAGTCCCTGTCCCGCCAGATCCGCACCGTGAACGCCGCCGGCGTCCAGGTCTCCATCGTCGTAGGTGGCGGGAACATCTTCCGCGGGCTTGCCGCAGCCTCATCGGGGATGGACCGCGCCCAAGCCGACTACATGGGAATGCTTGCCACGGTCATGAACTCGCTCGCTCTTCAAGACGCGCTCGAGCGCCACTCCGTTTTCACCCGGGTCATGTCAGCCATAGAGATGCAGGCTGTCGCTGAGCCCTACATACGTCGCCGCGCGATACGACACATCGAGAAAGGGCGCGTGGTCATCTTCGCCGCCGGCACCGGGAACCCGTACTTCACGACCGACACGACGGCCGCGTTGCGCGCACTTGAGATCGGTGCCGAGTGCATCATGAAAGCCACGAAGGTAGACGGCGTCTTCGATGCCGATCCGGTGACGAATCCGGATGCCGTCAAGTTCGATGAACTACCGTACATCGAGGTTCTCAACCGTGGACTCAAAGTCATGGACAATACGGCTATCTCACTTTGTATGGACAACAACCTGCCAATCCTTGTCTTCAACATGGAGACAGAGGGCAACATCGAACGGGCGCTCATGGGTGAATCCGTGGGCACGATCGTGAGGGGAGACCACGCATGATCTCTGGAATCGTCAAGGACACTGCCGAGCATATGGACAAGTCGGTGGCTGCTCTGGCTCACGAGTTCTCCACTGTGCGCACCGGTCGTGCCTCTGGCGCGATCTTCGAGAAGATCCTCGTCGAGTACTACGGTGCCCCGACGCCCCTCATGCAGCTTGCCACCGTTTCGGCACCCGAACCCCAGCTGCTGGTCATCCAGCCGTTCGACAAGACGGCGATCAAGGCCATCGAGAAGGCCATCCTCGGTTCAGACCTCGGCCTGAACCCGGCGAACGACGGCCAGGTCATCCGCGTCCCGTTCCCTCCGTTGACGGAGGAGCGCCGACTTGAACTCGTGAAGCTCTGTAAGGCCTACACGGAGGAAGCGCGTGTCGCAGTGCGCAACATCAGGCGTGACGCCAACGACAAACTCAAGAAGGCCGAGCGCGATGGTGAAATCAGCAAGGACGAACTCCACCGCACGGAGAACGAGATTCAGAAGGTCACGGACGCGCACATAGCCCTGATCGATGAGGCCTTCAAGCGCAAAGAAGCAGAGATCATGGAGGTCTGAGGGTCTTGTCCCCCTCGCCTGGCTCCCTGAAAGAGTTCTTTTCCGAACCTCCGGGTCCGGAACTCCTGAAACAGATCGATCTCGGGAGTGTTCCCCGTCACATCGCTGTCATCATGGATGGTAACGGCCGATGGGCCTCCGCGCGCAATCTTCCCCGGGTCGCGGGACACCGGGCAGGGGCCAAGGCCGTCCGTGAGCTCATCGCAGCCTCCATCGAGCTTGGCGTCGAGTACCTCACCATCTACTCGTTCAGCTCGGAGAACTGGTCGCGTCCGGCCGATGAGGTTTCCGGGCTTATGCGGTTGTTCGTCGAGGTACTCGAACGCGAACTCGCAAACCTCGAGAAGCTGGATGTGCGCGTCCTGGTCACCGGAGATCTTGCCGCGCTTCCGGCAGACACCGCCGAAGCGTTCCGCGGTACCGTCGCTCGCACCGCCGATAATCGCTCACTCACCCTCGTCGTCGCATTGAGCTACGGTGGCCGCGCCGAGATCGTCCACGCTGTAAGATCCGTCGCAAACGAGGTTCTGGCTGGAGGGTTGTCGATCGACCAGATTGACGAGTCCTTGGTTGCTCGTCACCTGTACCTCCCAGAGGTTCCCGATCCCGACCTTCTCATCCGGACAAGCGGCGAGATACGTATCTCGAACTTCCTTCTCTGGCAGATCGCTTACAGTGAGATCTGGGTCACCGACACGCTCTGGCCGGATTTCGACCGCTATGACACGTTACGTGCCGTGCTCGACTACGAATCTCGCGAGCGCCGTTTCGGAGGCCGATGACCGGTGTCACCTCATGCCCCGACGACAAGCCCTTTCTCCTCGCTGCCCGTGAGGATCGCGACGGGTATCCTCTACGGTGCGGTCTTGCTCGGAGTGATACTCTTCGGGGGCTCGCTTGGGACCGCGATCCTCTTCGGGCTTCTGGGCGGCCTCGCCGTCCATGAGTTCTACCGCATGACGAGGCGTGAACGGCGCCGGATGCCTGAGCTCTACGGCGTCGCAGCCGTCGTCACCATGCCGCTCCTCACGTCGCTCTGGGGTCTCCCGGCCGCATTCGCAGTCATCACCGCACTCGTGATCCTGGCCTTTCTGTGGCACGTGAACTCGGTGAACCTCCGGATCTCCGACACGACGCAGGTAGTGTTCGGAGTCTTGTACATAGGGTTGACCCTCTCTCACCTTGTACTGATTCATCAGAACGACGCAGGGATACTACTGGTCCTTGCCGTGCTTGCAGCTGTCTGGGCGAGTGACATCCTCGCGTACCTCGTAGGCTCACTGATCGGCTCGCACAAACTTGCCCCGCGGATATCGCCCAACAAGTCATGGGAGGGGTTCCTTGCAGGCTCCGTCGGTGCGGTAGCTGTCTGGGTAGCGCTGGCACTGTTCGCGGACGCTGCACCCGGCATCCTCTGGAGCGCCCTCATCGGCCTCGCCGTAGCCGTGTCCGCTGTCGCAGGAGACCTTTTCGAGTCCCGCATCAAACGCGAGGCGGGGGTGAAGGACTCCGGCTCTCTGTTGCCCGGCCATGGTGGCGTCCTTGACCGTATCGACAGCCTGCTTCCCGTAAGCGTTGTCGTATACTACCTGCTGTTCTTCGCCGGGACCGCGACATGAGCATACCTCTCCGGATTGCCATACTCGGTTCCACAGGATCCATCGGCCGTCAGGCCCTCGACGTAGCCGAGCGCATGCCTGAATCGGTACGGGTGGTCGCGCTGGCTGCCGGCTCGAACCATCAACTTCTGTGCGAGCAGGCCCGGCGGCACCCTTCCGCAGCGGTTGCTCTCGGAGATATGGAGGCCGCCCGGGCTGCGAGTCGCGCGCTGACAAAGGTTGA
>SKKZ01000135.1 GCA_007123455.1 Coriobacteriia bacterium
ACCTGCACGACGGCTACTCCTCGAGCACGCGCGCGATGCGACGCTCGATCGTGCCCTCATCGAGATCGGCGGCGAATCGCTCGGACAGACAGTGTACGAGGGTCGTCTGACCCTCCGAATCGACTGCGAGCGTGCCGGGAGAGAGCGTCACAGTGCTGACGTAGAGCGCTTGCGACAGCCGCCCTTCGAGGCCGGTGGCACGCTCGACCATGCGCGGCTCCAGCGCCAGGGTCGGTCGAAACGCGTCGATGGCCACCTGCACGCCCCCGGAGAACACATGCCAGGCGAAGGCAGGCGTGGAGCCGAGCAGGGCCAGCAGGCGAACCGGCGTGAGCCTCGTCGCCTCGCCCTCCTCCTCCTGCACGAGCCGGGCGCTCCACCATCCCAAAGAGACGCACAGGACGGCCCCTATGGCGAGCGGCTTGGGATCCCACGTGCCGATGAGCACGATCCAGAAGAGGAAGAGCGTCGTCGAGATTCCTGCTGCCTTCATCGGGCCTCCTCATCTCGGCTGTCTCCTAATCTATGCCCGATATCCGCCGGCCTTGATACAGCGACCGGTCCGGCTGTTCCCTGTGTCGAGAGGGGTCGATCAGGGGTATGTGATTCGAAGATGAATCGCCGGAAGGGAGGGCCCGTGAAGAAACGAGATGACGAAGAGTATGCGCTCGAGGCCAAGAGCCCTACCTCGCAGTGGGTCGACAAGTTCGCCGGCATCGGCTTATCGATCTTCATCGATCTTCTGGTGCTGATGGTTCTCGTGGCACTCGCGTGGACCCTGTGGATCGTCGGCGTGGATCTCTACCACGCCGTCTCCGGGCAGGTGGAGTTCGAGGTGAAGAACCTCTTCGTCGAGATACTCACCATCTTCATCTTCATCGAGATCTTCCACTCTCTCCTCGGCTACCTGCGCAATCAGCGCATTCACATACGCAAGCTCACCGACGTCTCCATAGCCATCGTCTTCCGTGAGCTGTGGATCGGGTTGTTCGGCATGCAGTTCGAGTGGCCGATGGTACTCGCCTTCGCTGGCGTGATCATCGCGTTGGGAGCGCTACGGGTCGCGCTCGCCCGTGTGGAACAGACGGCCGAGCACCCGGCGTCGGAACCCGAGTGACCCTTATGGCGGATTCCGCCGGGCCGGAGCGCTTCGGGCTCAGCGGGGGACGGTGAACTCGATCTCGACGCGCCTGATGTCTTCGACCTCGACGACGTTGTCGCTCTCGATGTTCTCGCCTGCCTCGCCGTAGAGCGCGACGATCTCGACGGGTTGCCCGGGGGTCTGGAAGCTTATCCAGACGTTCACCTCGTCGGTCGCCAGTCCTGTGACCGGCTCTTCGAAGGTGAAGGATTCGTCACTGACGATGGCATTTCCTCCCGCAAAGGCTGCTTCGTCGGGAAGGTCGGCAAGCGGCTCGTCGAGCTGGTAGTCGATGCGCGCCCCGTCCGGCACCGTGGCGCTGCCCTCCACGATGAGAACGTCATCGACGACGCTGGCCGAGGCTTCCAGTTCGACGCGCGGATCGCGCTCGGTGACCGGATCTGCGCATCCTGCGAGCGGAAACGCTGCGAGCGTCAGCAGGAGGCCTGCGGACAAGATGTGTCGGCACATATGGCATCCTCCCCACTTCGTAGGTCTCATAGAGACTCTACCCAAGCAAGGGCAAGCTACTCGTCCGCGGCTGGCGGGGGTATCGCGTCCTCCTCCATGATCTGAAACGTCCGCGTCCACGCAGTCACCGACAACGCGCCCTGTCGGCTGGCGCCTCCGACGATGACCATTCTCCCCCCGAACACGGCACCGTCGGCTCCGTGCACCGCCAGAGGCGGAGCCGGTGCAGGCTCCCACCGCAGTGGCTCTGCGCGCGTGTCGAGCACCCAGTGCTCGTCGACAATCCCGCCGCCGAGAAGACTCGGGTCCTCACCACCGAGCACGTAGATGTACCCGTCGACGAAACCCTCGGCGGCACCGCTCGTCGGCACCGGCAGGTCCGGTCCTCGTTGCCAGACGTCCGCCTCGGGATCGTAGATGTCGACACGTGCCACGTTGCCGGGGCCGCGCCCGCCGATCGCCCAGATGCGATCGTCCGTGGCGACCACGGACAGGTGGTCACGCACCTCCGGAATCGGCGCGACGCGTGCCCAGTCGCCTCGATCCGGCCGGTAGACGAGGGTGTCCGGCGTCTCGCCATGACCGCCCACGACATAGAGGTCTCCGCCGAGCTCCACCATGCGGTGTCCCCAGCGCTCCTCGGGCATGGGCGGCATGGCCTCCCACTCCCCGTCGCCGTTCCCGTCGCCGTGAAGCTCCCAGCGCCAGACCTCGCGGCTGCCCTGCCATCCTCCGCCGTTGAGCGTCCCGGACCCGCCCGATACCACGACCGCTCCGCCGAGCGCGGTAGCCGAGGCATGGTGAACCGCAGCCGGCAGCGACGGACCCCGCCTCCAGGCCCCGCTCGCCACATCGTAGATGAAGACATCGTCGACGACCCGGCCCAACCCGGCCAGTCCCGACAACGCGATGAGCGATTCGGTGCCGTCGCCGCGCATCACCGACGCCGTTGCGAGTTCGCCGAATGCGCGTGGCACCTCAGGTCCCAGCACCCAGCCGTCGCGCTCGTGCGGAGCAGGCGCTGTGAGCAGCAAGCCACCGACGAGCACCGCCACCACGACGAGGAGTGCAACGATGATGATGCCTGTCAAGCGGAGCCGGCGCGACATCACGTGAACACCCCTCACCGGTGTGGCTCGAACTACTCCCGCCAGTACTCGGGCTCGTCGAGCGCGTCAGCACAGATGACCTTACCCCGGACGGCTCCGAGCAAACCGGGAGTGAGAGCATGTACCATCCATGCGTCGGCGTGCTTCGCGGGAATCGCATGGGGTGGCTCGAATCCGAGGCGGCCGGCGGGCCCGAACCCGTGTCGCGGATAATAGCCGGGGTGGCCGGCGACGAACACGAGATCGACACCTGCTTCCGACATGAGCACGAGGCCTCGTTCGATCAGCGCTCCACCGACCCCCCTGCCCTGGGCGTCGGGCACGACCGCCAGCGGGGCTAAGATCGCGACCGACACATCCGGGGCACCTTCGAGACGTGCCGTGGTGAACAGGATGTGCCCCACGGGCCGTTCTTCCTCGCGAGCCAGAAGAGACACCAGGGGCCGGGCGCTCGGGTCGGCCATCAGTGCCCTCACCAACTCCGCCTCTTCGTCCTGCTCGAACGCAACGCGTTCGACGAAGAGCACGTCTTCGAGATCCGAATCCAACGCTTCTGCTATGTGCACGCCAGCCTCCGATCGGGCGCAGCTGCGCTCTCACGAGCGGGTACGATTGCACCATGGACTTCGAGTATAGTGCGTCCGTCCCCAAACCGGTCCTCGACATCGGCCGCCGGCTCGACGAGCGTGGTCGAGACGCGGTTCTGGTCGGGGGCGCCGTGCGCGATGGGTTGCTGGGCAGGCTCTCGACCGACTGGGACCTTGCAACGGACGCATCAGCCGACGAGCTGCGCGAGATCGCCTCGGCCACCGCGGGTGTCCGCTCCCTCTACGACGCGGGGGCCCGCTTCGGCACGCTCGGCGTCGCGCTCGTCGGCGGCGGGCGTCTCGAGATCTCCCGCTACCGGGCCGGCGCGCTCGGCGCACCCACGCTCGCCGGCAGGTTCGCCATCGACGCGCAGCACCGCGACTTCACCGTCAATGCGATCGGTGTAGACCTGGCGACACGCAGCCTTCTCGATCCCGTCGACGGACGGGCGGATCTGGCGGCAGGGTCGCTCAGGGCACCCGGTAAACCGCTCGAACGCCTTGCCGAGGACCCCGTGCGCATCATCCGCGCGGCCCGCTTCGTCGCCGAGTTCGACTTCCGCATCGAGACCGGGCTCGGTGTGGCCCTGTCCTCGGCAGCGCACGCGCTCGAACTCGTCGCGCCCGAGCGTATCCGGGAGGAGCTCACCCGATTGTTGGTGGCGCCGCACGCGTCGAAAGGCCTCGAGGTGCTGCACCATACCGGAGCACTCGGCACGGTCCTGCCCGAGGTCGCAGCCCTCGACGGGCTGACGCAGCCGACCTTCCACGACCTTGACGTGCTCGCGCACACCATCCAGGCGACAGGCCTCGCTCCTCCCACGCCGGTGCTGCGCTGGGCGACGCTTCTGCACGATGTCGGCAA
>SKKZ01000006.1 GCA_007123455.1 Coriobacteriia bacterium
ACTCCGGCGACCCGGTCCGCATCGAGATCGTGAGGATCCTCGAGGGCGGCGAGTGCCCGCTCGGCCACGAGGTCGGTGACGTGTGGACGGTCGAGAGCGGCCTGTGCCCCGAGGGCCTGTGCGCGCACGCGTACAACGCCATCGAGCCGTTCGTCTTCGCGCTGCGCTGCGGCGGTGCGTTCCCGTGGAGCGGCCGGCGCGACATCGAGGTGTGCTGTCCTGATGCGGCCAACCCGGTGGTCTTTCGGCTGGAGGTCGTGGACGACTAGGCCTGCCCCGCCCGCTCCGAGATGAGCACCAACCGGAGTGGGGGCACGCCTCAGCGCAGCGCATGGTTCGCGGAAGAGGAACGGTCTTGACGCGACTCGGCTAGAAACGTACGCTATGTCGTACGCAAGAGAGGAGCGGTCATGACCAGTATCACCGCCACGGAGGCTCGCAAGGCACTCTACCGTCTCGTGGATGAGGTCCAGGAGACTCACGAGCCCATACAGATAACCGGTAAGCGCGGCAACGCCTTTCTCATCGGAGAGGACGATTGGCGTGCGGTACAGGAGACGCTGCACCTCGTCTCGATCCCAGGGATGCGCGAGTCGATTCTCGAGGGCATGGCCACGCCGGCAGACGAGCTCGACAGCGAGCTTGACTGGTGACATGGCGCCTCGTGTATACGAGGGCCGCTCGGAAGGACGCCGCGCTGCTTGCCGCTGCCGGCCTGAAGCCGAAGACGATGAGACTCCTGGCGGTTCTGGAGAAGGACCCCTTCATGACGCCGCCGCGCTTCGAGAAGCTCGTCGGTGACCTGAGCGGAGCCTACTCGCGTCGGATCAACATCCAGCATCGCCTCGTCTACCAGGTGCTTGAGGAGGAGCGAATCGTCAAGATCCTCAGGATGTGGAGCCACTACGAGTGAAGGCGTGGCTCGGCCGGTTGTGACTGCCCCCTTCGGGATGCCCCACCCGAAGGCGAGGCTCCCAGCTCGGCCTGACACAAGCGCTAGGCAGCTTCGAGGTATTCCACCAGCTCTGCAACCCGATCGAGCGATAGCTTCGTTGGATCGCCCTGCGAGAGGAAGGCATGCAAGTTCCCGGGGTTCAGGCCAAGATCCTTGGCCATCCTGTACCTGGTGACGCCTTTCTGCGATTCCAACTCGAGAACCCTCTTCCGGACTTGCAAGCGGAGTTGCCTGTCGCGACTTGGAGCATCGCGTCTGACCACGTAGCTGTGCCAGACCTTGCGGTACTCAGGTCGCAGACTGGATCTCGCGGCTGCCAGTTCGCTCTCGAGGCGACCGGTCGACTGAAGTTGCGCAAGCGTGTGGAGTTCCTCCTGCACGTTCTGTCGTCCTTCGAGCATGCCGTCGAGCCTGGCGGAACGACCCGTCGCCACAGCCCAGAGGAGCAGCGGCTCGACGAGTCTTGACTCGGTTTCAGACAAGACCGCGAGTCTAGACAGCGCGAGCGTATCCTCGCCAGACAGCGCCTTCACGTACGACTGAAGGAATCCGGGGAAAGTCAGCTGGCGCATGGTCCGTACTCCTTTCGATACTCCTGGTAGTTATGGAGAAACTGCCCGTACCGGCGATCGTTCATCTTGCTGTCCGGCAGTTCCTCCGCTACCTCCGCCAGTCGAGCCCAGTCCAGCATCTCCAGAACCTCAGGACGTCGGACATCTTGCGCATCCGAATCCCGTTCGGAGTAGAGCTTGGACGCCACCACGTCCTCAAGCGAGGCCGAATAGCATTCGACAGCTGTCGTTCCAAGGTCAAGGGGGACCAGTCTGTCTTCCAGGTTGTAGGCGAAGTGGTCGAGATAGGCAGTGACCCGGCAGTTTATGTCGTACTGGGACATCAGACTCACCAGCTCAGATGGGACGTTGAGTGCGTCGAGGTCGGCGGTCGACCGCGCCAGGCATCCCAGCAGGACCATGGCGCCGCCGCCCACAAGCACAAGTCGGAATGTCCGGCCAGGGTGAAGCAGACTCACTGCACGGTCGAACTCGCGCAGTCGGTCTTCCAGCTCTTCCCTTCCAAGTTCCAATGAACCCGACATGGCTCTAGATTCCTCCAAGCTTTGTAGAATAGTATTCCGCAAAAACAATATTGTCAAGCGCCACACCGAGCAGGTAGTAGATCGACGCACACTCCCATTTGGCAGAGGTTCCAAAAAGATATTGATTTTATACTGGAGACTGGCTTCTTGGAGGCGCAGACGCTTTGGCTCGACGACGACCCGAAATCGGGAGGTGGCCGCATATGAAGGCCAGTGAGCTCGAGAAGAAGTTCGACGAGGGAGTCGAGGACGTCATCGACGAGTTCGACCTGTCCTCGGCGACCCGTCCCAACCGGGAGCAGAAGCGCGTCAATGTCGACTTCCCCCTGTGGATGGTCGAGTCACTCGACCGTGAGGCTCAACGTCTCGGGGTCACTCGGCAGTCGATCATCAAGGTGTGGATCGCGGAGCGGCTCGAGAAGGCCGGCTGAGCGCAGCCTCCAGACACAAAAGTGCGAGGCCGTTGTGTCCCTCGAACGAACCTTCACCTTGCGGTTGGGGCCCATCTGAGTTCCTCAACGACCTCGCATAGATGATTATGCCACGACCCGCGCGAATCGCAACGCTTCGGACGAAACTCGCGCAGCTTTGTGACGAACGGTCTCCAGAGGCGTTCGACCGGTCTGACCTGCGGTACTTATCCACAGTATCCCCAGAATCCACAGGATGAGCGCCTTCCCCGGCCAGAACCCTCCCCGCGCAGCACCCCCTACCTAGTTGACTCCTTAGTTAGGTTTATCGTACAAACCTTACTAAGGAGGTTCGCTAGTAATGGGAACGTATCAGCGCAGACGATGGATCGGCGAAGCCACAAGCGGGTTGCCGCGTGCTGAGCGCCGCTCGTGTGAGTACGACGTGTACCTCCCGGACCGGTTGGCTGATCGCCCGTTCCGGCTCGAGGGCGAGGTTGCGGCAGACGTGGCTGACGCCGAAGCCGCGATCGCCCGGCTCGACACACGGGTAGCCACTCTCGCCGACACCGAGGCGCTCGCCCGCATCCTGCTTCGTGCCGAGAGCGTGGCGTCCTCGCGGATCGAGGGTCTTGAGATCGCTCCTCGGCGGTTGATGCGGGCAGAAGCGGCGCGTCAGATCGGGGAACTCCCCGGTGACGTGACCGCGGAAGAGGTCCTCGGCAATATCGATGCGATGCGTCAAGCACTCGAAGCGGCCGAGGGCGCGGATGCCATCACCGTTGAGACCCTGCTCGAGATCCATCACTGCCTCATGAGGGACACGCGACAGCGTGCGTATGCAGGACAGCTCCGCGAGGTCCAGAACTGGATCGGCGGGAACGAGTACAACCCGTGTGCGGCCGCCTACGTGCCGCCTCCTGCTGAGGAAGTTCGCGGTCTGCTCGAGGACCTCTGCGACTTCTGCAACACTGACATGCTCCCGGCTGTCGCCCAGGCGGCTATTGCGCACGCACAGTTCGAGACGATCCACCCCTTTGCCGACGGCAACGGACGCACGGGGCGCGCGCTCATACACCTGGTGCTTCGTCGACGCGGGCTCACCGTGCGTGTGCAACCACCGGTCTCTCTCATCCTCGCGACGCGCGCGAAGGGCTACATTCATGGGCTAACGGTCTTTCGCTATGAAGGGCCTGCGGACAGTGACGACGCGTATGCGGGTCTCAACACGTGGGTGGGCACGTTCGCAGCCGCATGCGCGCGAGCCGTCGAAGACGCGGTCGCCTTCGAGGAGCGCTGCCGGGAGATCGAGGCATCGTGGCGTGAGCGTGCCGGACGGGTGCGGGCTGGGTCCTCGGTCGACCTGCTGCTGCGGTTGCTGCCGGGGACACCAATCGTAAGCGTGAAGAGCGCGATGAGCGCCCTGGGGCGCAGTAAGCCCCAGGTGAACGATGCAGTTGCTCGGCTCGAGGAGGCCGGAATCCTGCAACAGGTGACGGTCGGGCGACGCAACCGGGCATTCGAGGCGCGCGACGTCATCGACGCGTTCGCCGACTTGGAGCGTCAGCTGGCAAGCTCGGAAGGCGATACGGTATCTGCACCGCCTGTGCGTCCGGTACCCTCACGCCGGCAGGAGGGCGGGGGACCGGGCTGAATGCAGCTCCCCCGGGAACCTCTTCACGGATG
>SKKZ01000156.1 GCA_007123455.1 Coriobacteriia bacterium
AACTATCTGCGTCTACGCGTGTTACTACACATTTCGGGGCTCAACCGACCTAGATCGCCTCGCACACCCCTCTACGACCCCGAATCCGCCCCACGCACCCCTACATTCTGTTCAAGCCAGGCATGGAGTTGTTGGAGCGCTTGCCGGATTTCGCTCGCGCCTGCCCGACCCAACAACTCCTCGCCGAGCAAGAGATCGAGGTGGTTCGCCACCTGAAAACCGGTGCGCCCCTCGGCTAGCGCATCGGTGACGTTGCCTTTGATCTTGGCGATGAAATCTGGACGGGGATCGGGGATGCCCTGCCCCTCTGAGAACAACGTGGGCATCGCCCCGGGCTGCGTCCAGTGCCGTTCGTAGAGCCGCCGAAAAGCCTGGGCAGTCGCGTTGTTGAAGGCCCAGCGACCGTGCGCGTGCCTGGTGAAGAGGATCAGTTCATACCGGGCCGGGCCCTCCCAGCGATCAGGTACGGGAGTCAAGAAGTGCCGCCACCCCGGGCCCGCCGCCTCTGCCACCCGCCGGATGTACTCGTTCCGCACATCCTCCTTCCACGATGGCTGAGCGTCCGCGACCAGCTGTCGCCACCAGCCGCCACCAAGGAAGTCGTCGAGATACTGCAAGCCACCGCGACGCGCAGCCTCGAGCCTGGCGAGCTCAGCCTCGCCACGCGCACGCACGACAGCCTGCCGATCCTGCCGCGCTTCACGTAGCCACTCGGGTTCGAGGAGGCCGGCCAGCCGAGCGATCCCGGTTTGCGTGAAGTAGAGGAGAACTTCTGTGATCTCCGAACGAGCCATAACTCGGCGGACCAGCATGTCGAACGGGACAGCCAAGCCGTGCGGATCGAGAAAGACGAGAAGCGGGTCGGACCCGACCTGCTCCAGGATGCCTGGCAATGCGTCCTCAGCGCGCTGTTCCCAGACCTCCCAGTCGTCATGACCGGCTCCTGTGAGGGCTTCGCGAAGGGCCTGCGCGTGAGCGGCCTTCTCCTCAACCAAGAACCCACGAAGCTGACGACTGCGACTGAGCAGCGTTCCGACGTTTGCGGCGACTAGAGGGGAGCCCGGCGCCTCGTCGTCATAGACACCCGGTCCCGCGAACCCGTCCACGTACGCGACGCGACCCCCGACGCTGCTGCTGCCCACCTTGCCAACGAAGACACTGAGGTACTCACCCAGGATCGCATGCTTTACCTCGGCCGGCGGGCGCTTCTGGTGAAAGAAGTCCTCTGGCATACCCGCTCCCCGACCCCGTTGACTGGTGACTCCGGCCTTCCCCAGGCCCAACCGTAGGGCGCTACCGGGCTTGATGGAAGGAGACTACGGGGCGTGTCCGGGTGACCAACTGCCACGTTGAGGGCCCGGGCAGAGATCGCCAAGTAGCGCTCGGGCTTCCGAGCACGTCCGCAGAGCGATACATGACGCCGCTCAAGACCGTGATGAGGCGCGGGATCGCTTCCACGACCGCCCGCGCATAGCCAACAACATCGGCCAGGACGGCTCTCGATACCTTGCCGACGTCAGAATTCGTCGATGGGCAGGTGCCGGATTCGGTAGCTTCTTCCTCGTTGACGACGACAACTGCCTGGGAGAGTTCGTCGTTCACTCGAGGCAGCACGGCGAGACGGGCAGCGACACGTTCCGGATTGGAATCGACGATGCCCCCAGAAAGAGGATGCCTGAGCGCGGGATCAGTTCTCAGAAGCAGCTAGTGCTCTTTCGATTCGAAAGAACCAGTCTCGTACTTCACCTTCCGGGTCAATCTCCTCAAGTAGCTCAGGGGTCATCGCTCTAGCGCCCTCTCGGTTCATCCACTTCTTTGCTTTACTTACTTTCTTCTCTCGCTTCTCGTCCGAGAGATCATCCCATGAGGTTTCGCTCTCGCTCGCCTCATGTACCCCACGAGCGACGATCTCAGGGACATCGTCGAAAGGGCCATACTCCACGTCAACCTCGGTTCGCGCCCTCTTCAGAGCTTGTGGATGAAGGTAGTTTTCCATTTCACGTTTGGAGGTGATTACGGCTTGACACCCCTCCCGTTCATTGATCGCATCAGCAAACTTTTGGTACTTCGGTGGAGAAGGCGGAGCAAAGTCCCGGTCACAGAAGTATAGTTCTGGACGGAAAAGTCCAGCCAAGCGGGTGCGCCAGAGAACAAGGCTGGATCCACCGACCGGAACGAAAACCACCTTTCCTGCTTCTTCGAGAGCTTCTAGATCCAGCGCCAGTACGCCGTGCTCGTTCAGCATCGAACACATTGACTTGAAGAATTCAATATCATTGGCGCCTTCCACACCTAGGAACAACTGAACATCGTGATCTGGAAGGACGCCGAGTGATCGGGATACCATCGCGTTCGTGTCTTCATCTCCTCGGTGCACGCGTCGAGTGCCATCGTCAGCCACCTCGACGTACCGAAGAGTGTCGGTCGGCAGCAGTCGTGCCAGCATTGGTGTGTGGGTCGTCAGAATCACCTGACTGAACTGCTGCTCGGATAGTTCCTGGAGAGATCGAAGTAGGATGCGTTGCTTGTCGGGATGTTGCGCTGCCTCGGGTTCTTCAACGGCGTAGATGACCGGCCGATTCAAGGCTACATCAGCGTCAACCTGTGCCTGAAGGAAAGCAAGAAGAATGCTCCGACGTATGCCACTTCCTCGCTTATTGACAGGAACACCGCGCTCGTCGGTGAGGCCAATCCTGTATAGGCCATCCCATCGCGGCTCGCCAAAAACCGGGTTGAGTTGAGAGCCTACGTCAGGGTCCATTTCAGTAAGCCGATCCAACGTAACGCTAATGACCTCCGATACCTCCGACCGTACACGGTTCGAAATCTCCTCAAGCGTCTCTCGCTGGCTTTCAATCGCAAGCTTCACCGCTTGCTTCATTGGATCTTGTGCTTCACTCTCCTGATCTGTACTGGTCCGGTCCACCCTAAAAATCGCGAGGGCAGGCAGTGCCTCTCGAAGACGTGACCATATTTCCTTTGTACCCGGTTCATCGATATCCAAATCTCGGATAAGCGGTTCTAGATCCTCGAAACAACTACGAATCGCTCGACGTATTTCTGAACTGCGCCTCTGATCGACTTCGCTGAGATCGACCTCGATCTCGCGAGCGCGCTTCTTCAGGTCGCCAATCTTCAATCCCAGAAGATCATCGACTCCCTCACGATTTGGGTGGATAGCACGAATGGAGGTTGACCGAAGCTTTGGCGTCTTCAGAGCGCCGTCATACGTCTTGGAAATCTCCAGGTTGCCCCTATCGTTGAGCAGAAACTCAGAAGAGAGAGAGGTCTCGTGGGTTGCGTCGATTAGGATGGTGTCTGGTAGGTCTCCGAATTCACAGGTGATACGGATGTCAGTCGAGTCACCTTCCTTGCTCGCGTCGTCCGAATCGAGCTTGGCATCATCCAGGAATACCTCTAGGGCATCGAAGAGGCTCGATTTCCCGGAATCATTCCTACCAACAAGGGCAGTTAGGTCCTCGAAGTCAACTGAGAACTCAGCGGAGTAGCAGCGGTAATTCTCAATGGTCAGTTTCAACAGGTTCATAGCAGCCCCCGTCACCTCTGCAGATCTTGGGTTGCTGGAGCCTAGTTGTTCAGGATTCGACTCGAAAGGGGAAACCTTCCAGTCGCCGAGTTCTGCAGAAGTTCAATGTCGGAAGACAACCGTGCTGCCTCCCGTGCATGGAGAGTCGTGCAGTGGAGGAGTGCCGGACAGTCCGCAAGTGCGGCTCTGTCATTGTCTCGCGTTTGCACAATAGTCCGTCCGAAATCTCGCGGCCGGCCAAACGCTGGACGTGCGGGGGATGCCTCCGTTCCGCCCGATTCCAGGACTCCTGGCACCGTGAGGAAGTTCATGCAGCGGCGGGGTGGGGTTTGACGCTGTAGGAGAGCACGAGATCGGTGCCGGGGTAGATGGTCTCGGTGTCGTTGAGCAGCTCGCACATGGCAGCCATGGCACGGGTGCGTCGGGGGGCGGAGAGCGGGTTGAGCGTGACGTGGATCTTGTCGTCGGCGATGTGCAGGTCGCCGGCGCAGGTGAGCGCTTCGCGGATGAGGCTGCGGGCTTCGTCGTTGGCGCGGGCGTAGTGGGGTGCGATGAGCCGGGCCAGGGC
>SKKZ01000150.1 GCA_007123455.1 Coriobacteriia bacterium
CGTGGGCTGTTTGCCGATTGACCCTTCTGCAAGGCCGGTGGTATCCTCGCGCCCAACCCCGGAGCCGCTCCGGAAGGTGAATAGCAGCACCGAGGACGTGAGGGAAGAGGGCACCATCCGCCCGGCCACCCCTCCGAGGTCCCCCGCCAGGACAGCCGCACCATGCGGCTTCGGAAGCGGGTCGGCGCCGGACCGGTATCCCGGCACTAACGAGGCCCGCGGGCTGCGCGAACAGCGAGACCGTAGGCGAAGATAGGTGGTACCGCGACCAGCCCCTCGCCCTATCCCAGGGAGGGGCTCTTGTGTTTTCGGCGAGAGGATGAGCCGATGGGTACCGCACGAATCGTGTTCGACCGGTGGGACGGCCGTTACGCCCGCCGCATGGCACGGGTCCGCTCGAGCGCGGTCCGTGATCTGTTTGCCGCCGCCAGCCGCCCCGACATCATCAGTTTCGCAGGCGGCATGCCCGAGGTCTCACGGGTGCCTGCCGAGGCAGCGGCCAACGCAGCCTACGAGGCGGTGATACACGAGGGTTCGTGCGCGCTCCAGTACGGCTCGAGCGAGGGGCGTCCGGCGCTGCGCGCCCAGATCGTCGAGCTCATGGCGGAGATCGGCGTGCGCCTGACCGCCGACGACATCGTGGTCACCGCGGGAGCGCAGCAGGGACTCGACCTGCTTGCGAAGACCTTCCTCGACCCGGGAGACACGGTAATTGCCGAGGGACCGACCTACGTCGGTGCGCTCCAGGCGTTCTCGGCGTACGAGCCCGATATCGTCTGTGTGCCGATGGATGACGGCGGCATGCGTATCGATGCGCTCGAGACCGAGCTCGCGCGGCTCGGCCCGCGTGGTGCGAAGTTCATATACACGATCCCGAACTTCCAGAACCCCGCAGGTGTCACGTTGCGACCCGATCGCCGTCGCCGTCTGCTCGAACTCGCCCGCGAGTACGACATCCCGGTGATCGAGGACGACCCTTACGGGCGGTTGCGCTTCGAGGGCGGGCACGTCAAGCCGTTGCGCGCCCTCGATGACGACGTCATCTACCTCGGGACCTTCTCGAAGATCTTCGCGCCGGGCCTCAGGCTCGGCTGGATGACCGCACCCGGTCCGATACTGGCCAAGGTACTGCTTGCCAAGCAGGCTGCCGATCTGTGCGGCAGCGCGTTCGCCCAGGTCACAGCGGAGCGCTACTTCTCCGGTACCCGCTGGCGCCGCGTGCTTCAGGGGCTGACACGCACGTACGCCGAGCGGCGCGATGCGATGCTCGGCGCGATGGAGGAGCACTTCCCGGCCGAGGTGCGATGGACCCGACCCGAGGGAGGCTTCTTCGTCTGGGCCGAACTGCCCGAGTTCATCGATGCCGGCGTCCTTCTCGCCGAGGCGGTCGAGCACGGGGTCACGTTCGTTCCCGGCTCGGCGTTCTACCCCGATAACCGTGGGCGAAACTGCATGCGGCTTGCCTTCTGCTACGCTGAGCCGGAGGCCATCGAAGAGGGAATCCGTCGCCTCTCCGAGGTTGTGGAGGACCGTCTCGAGCTCTATCGCGCGTTCATCGCCGCGGGAGCCTTGCCGGAGGTCACCGAGGGGGTCGCATGAGGGAGAAGATCGCTGTCCTTATGGGTGGCCGCTCGCTCGAGCGGGAGATCTCGCTTGCGAGCGGGAAGCGCGTGTGCGATGCATTGGCCGAGCGCGGATACCGTGTGCTTGCGTTGGACGTGACGCCCGACCTCGTCCAGACGTTGCGGACCGAGCGTCCCGATGCCTGCTATATCGCGCTGCATGGCAAGTACGGCGAGGACGGCACGATACAGGAGCTGCTCGAGTTCCTCGGCATCTCCTACACCGGACCCGGTGTGACCGCATCGGCACTCGCGTGGGACAAATCGGTCGCCAAACGGATC
This sequence comes from Coriobacteriia bacterium, assembly GCA_007123455.1. Taxonomy (GTDB): domain Bacteria; phylum Actinomycetota; class Coriobacteriia; order Anaerosomatales; family SLCP01; genus SKKZ01. The sequence continues at coordinate 1,905 of SKKZ01000150.1, forward strand.
TTCGTCGAAGCCGGCATCCCGACACCGGCATGGATCACTCTCACCGCTGACGCGTTCAAAGAGACGGGCGCGGCAACCGCGCTCGATCTCGTACCCGAAGCGGTGGGCGGCTTCCCGGTGGTCGTGAAGCCGTCCAAGCAGGGCTCGGCACTCGGTCTGGCGCGCATCGAGTCCGATGCGGACCTGCCTGAAGCGCTCCTCTCGGCGCTCTCCTTCGGGGAGGCTGCACTCGTCGAGAAGTGGATCGAAGGGCCGGAGCTTGCCGTCTCGGTGCTCGACGATACCGACGGCGGAAGCGTCGTGCTGCCGCCCGTCGAGATCGTCGCCAAGAGCGGGCTCTTCGATTTCTCGGCGATGTACACCGCCGGAGAGACCGACTACTACGTGCCCGCTCGTCTGCCTGATGAGGTAGCTGCCGAAGTGGTCAGCCTCGCTCGTCAGGTCCACGATCTTCTCGGCTGCCGTGACGTCAGCCGGGTCGACATGGTCGTGGACGCCGACGGTACGCCGAATGTGCTCGAAGTGAACACCTCACCGGGCATGACCGAGATCTCTCTGCTGCCGATGGCCGCCCGGGCGGCTGATATGACGTTCCAGGACGTGGTAGAAAGAATAGTGAGAGCGGCACTTGCACGAAGCGGCTGACGGGGCGGTAAGAATCGGGTACATACCAAGAGTCCCTCGGGCGCGAAAGTGACAGAACCTCGACAACGGAGGTGTTTCTTGTGGGTCACGACAGGAATGGTGGTAGCATCATCGGGGCGTTCCTGCTAGGCGGGGTCATCGGCGGGGTGCTCGGTCTTCTGTTCTCTCCTCGTTCCGGCAAGGAGAACCGGGAGATAATCGCGGATACGGCGCAGCGGTATCTGGATGAGGGCAAGGGACTCTACGAGACCGGTCGCTCCCGTGTGAGCGAAGTCTACGAATCCGGCCGCGATGTCGCGTCTGAGAAGGCTGATGATCTGCGCAACAAGATCGACTCGGCGCGCGATCGGCTCAAGGAGCAGGTCGGAGCCACGTCGGAGGCTGCGCGTGACAAGGTGAGCGACTTCGTCCCGGCAGCAAAAGACCAGGTAGCCAAGGCAGGCGAGAGCGCGAAGCGCGGAATAGACAGCGCTCAGAGCAAGGCCTCCGGGGCACTGGATTCGGTTGAAGATAAGACAAAGAAGACTGCCAAGGCAGCTGAGGAAGCGGCGACGGAGTCCTGATTCTCCAGGGCTGAGCTTCAGTGCAACGGGCCGGCGTCGTACGCGACGGCCGGCCCGTTGTGCGTTGCGGACGAACGAGGGCGAGCAGTGAGACAGTGCGTCTGACCGATCTCGAAGACCTGGTGGTAGTCGATGCCCGCGGCAGGAGCGTGGGAAGGGTCAGCCGTGCGCTGTTCGACCCCGCCGATCCTGTGCTCGTGGGCTTCGAGGTGCGTATGCGCCCCTTCGGCTATCTGATAGAGCGTCCGCTGCGGTACGTCCCCCGTTCGGGCGTCTCCCTCACTTCCAAGAAAGTGAAGCTTTCCCGTGGTACCCGACTCGAGAAGGTCGGGGGCCGACACGGAGGTCTGGACTGGGAGCAGACGGTCATCTGGACCGGCATGCCCGTGCAGACCGTGTCCGGAAGGATACTCGGCCAGATCAAAGAGGTCGATCTGGATGCGGAGGGCAGGGTCACGCGAGTCGTGATGACCCGTGGAGCAACGAGCGATGTGGCGGTCGGCACACGGGAGGTCGCCGGCGATTGCGTGGTCGGATTCTCGGACGGCGCGGTGCGACTCGACGACAGAGTGGACACTCCCGATTTCAGTGGCGGGCTGGCTGCGGGAGCGGGCAAGGGTGCCGCCGTAGCGAAGGTCAACGCGGAGCGTGCGGCCAAAGGCGCCGTGTCCGCGGCCGTCGTGGCAGCCCGGGCGGCGAAGCGAAGCCCACTCCTCAAGCGGACCACCTCGTCATGGAAGGGCTTCACTGAGGGCATAAAGGAAGGAATGGCCGACGACACTCCGGCGGACAAGTGATGACCCGAAGACTCCGACCCCTGACTGCCGATCTCATGCCCGGTCTCGACCGCGCCTGTGATTCATGTGTGTTCTGGGAGACCCGGGAGCCTCTCGAGGCCAGGTGCGGTGCCGCATGCGACGAGGAGCAACTCCGGGCATGGTTCTCCACAGTGCACCAGGAGTGGGGCGAATGCGGGCGAGTGGCGCTCGAGGACAAGATGCC
>SKKZ01000032.1 GCA_007123455.1 Coriobacteriia bacterium
CGATACCGCTCAACTTGAGTAGCGGGCCTTTGGGGCCCTGGCGCAAAGACTCCACGGTGCAACGCATCGGCCCGGAGGGGGGCGGCACGACCCAGACCGCGAGATTCTCAGGAACGGAGTAGGGAGGACCGGCGGACAGTGCCACCGATACCTCCCCTTTCAATCCGTGGACCTTGATGACACGCCCCACCGGGACGAAGGGCGCATCCTTCATGTCGACTACCCCAGGACCTCCACGTCAACGTGCTGACCGGTGGTACCGGCCGACGCGCGGGCGAGCGTACGGATCGACTTGATGATCCGGCCTTGTCTTCCTATGACCTTGCCGACGTCTTCGGGATGAACGGAGACCTCGTAGGAAACCGAGTCTCCGGAGACCCGCTTCGCGATCTCGACAGAGTCAGGCTCGTCGACGAGCGAGGTCACAAGGAAGCGCACGAGTGCGTCGGTGTCGCTGGTGCGTACCATGTGCGCGACTACTCGGAAGCCTCGGCAGGCTCCTCGGCGGGGGCCTCCTCGGCTTCTTCGACGGGTGCAGGCTCCTCGGCGGCCTTGTCGCCGGCGGCCTTCGCCTTGGCCTGAGCCTTCTTCGAGAGCTTGGCATCCTTCACGGGCGCTTCGGCGTCCGGGTTCTTCGCGATCTCGTAGAGCTTCGCGACGGTCTCGGTCATCTGGGCACCCTTGCCGAGCCATGACTCGGTGCGCTCGACATCGAGCTCGATGTAACTCGGCTCGACACGCGGATTGTAGCGACCGAGGATCTCGATGAAACGACCGTCGCGCGGCGAACGCGAATCGGCGGCTACGATGCGGTAGAACGGGGCCTTCTTCGCGCCGGCACGGGCCAGGCGGATCTTGACTGCCAAAAGTTCACCTCCGGGTAGGGTGGCCTAAGGCGGCCACACGCACGCAAAACGATTGCCCATGATACGCCATCCCCGGGTAAGGGTCAAAAGAGCATGGGACAGCGGGCATGGTCAGGTCTCGGGGACTCAGAAGGGCGGCTGCATACCTCCGGGGAGTCGGAACTTCCCGCGCTTGCCCTTGCCTCCCCCGGCGGACTGGAACTGCTTCATGAGCTTCTTCGCCTGCTGGAACTGCTTGATCAACTGATTCACGTCATAGACCGTGACACCGGCGCCGTTGGCGATACGTTCACGGCGCGAACCGTTGAGCACTTTGGGGTTCGCACGTTCGGCAGCGGTCATGGACTGGATGATCGCCTCGACGCGATCGAGCTGCCGCTCGTCGATCTCGGCGTCATCGAGCCCCTTGAGCTGCCCCGCACCCGGGAGCATCTTCAGCATGCTGCCGAGGCCTCCCATCTTCTTGACCTGCCGCAACTGTGTGAGGAAGTCGTCGAAGGTGAACTCGGCGCGCCGGAGACGTTCCTCCATCTCCTCGCTTACCTCGGTATCGGCGGTCTCGGCAGCCTTTTCGATGAGAGATACGACGTCGCCCATGCCGAGGATGCGCTTGGCCATGCGATCCGGGTGGAACTGTTCTAGTGCGTCGAGCTTCTCACCGACGCCCGCGTACATGATGGGCTTACCGGTGACCTGCTTGACTGAGAGGGCCGCACCGCCCCTCGCGTCACCGTCGAGCTTGGTGACTATGACCGCATCGAAGTCGACCCGCTTCGCGAACGCGTCGGCGGCCGTGACCGCGTCCTGCCCGGTCATGGCGTCGACGACCATCAGTATCTGGTCGGGGCGGAGCGCCTCTTTGATGCGTGCGGCTTCCGTCATCATCTCCTCGTCGACATGCAGCCGTCCTGCCGTGTCGACGATGACCACATCTCGCATCTGGGCGATTGCCTCTTTGACACCTGCCTTCGCTATCGCGACCGCGTCGTTCCCGTCACCGCGGAACACAGGAATGTCGAGCTCACGACCGAGGGCTTCAAGCTGGTCGATCGCGGCAGGGCGATAGATGTCACATGCGATCATGAGCGGACGCTTGCCCTCCCTGCGAAGGCGATTCGCGAGCTTGGCAGTGGCGGTGGTCTTTCCTGAGCCCTGGAGACCGACGAGCATCACGATGCCGGGTATGCGTCCGGTGAATACAAGCCTCGCATCGGTGCCACCGAGAAGCTCGGTCATCTCCTCGAGGACGATGCGCACCACCATCTGTCCGGGAGTAAGGCTCTTGGCCACATCCGCCCCGACCGCTCGCTCACGTACGCGGGACACGAACTCCTTGACGACCTTGAAGTTCACGTCGGCCTCGAGAAGCGCGAGGCGAATCTCCCTCATCGCGGCATCGACGTCGGCATCCGACAGCCTGCCTTTGCCGGTGAGGTTGGCGAAGACGTCCTGCAGGCGTTGCGAGAGATTCTCGAACATTCACGGGCCTCCTATCGAGTCCGTCAAGGCTAGTGCGAGCGGTCAGGGTCAGTCAACCGGACCCAGGCGGGTCACGGGGGTGAAACGGAAAACAAGGCGGCCGTGAATCGCCGGGAGCGGTACCGCGCCGTAAAAGCGGCTGTCAAGGGAGACCGGGCGGTTGTCGCCGAGCACGTACACATGCCCCTCGGGCACGACGATCTCCGCGATGGATACGTCGCCGTCGTCGAGCAGGATCGGTCCTGACGCGTCCTCGAAGGTGCCATTCACCACGGCAGCCCCCCGATCGATCCCGACCGTGTCACCGGGCAGACCGACGATGCGCTTGACGACCTGCTGCCCGCGCGCACCTCCGATGAGACGGGCGTCGATATGGACGACGTCGCCCCGGGACGGCTCGTTGTACCCCCGGGTGACCAGGACCCGGTCCTCCCCTGCCAGACCCGGCATCATCGAGTCGCCCGAGATCCTGAGAGGTGTGAAGAGGATCCAGAACACCGTGACGAGCAGCAGCAGCATGACAAGAAGTGGCGCGAGCAGGCGCCGCGCGATGCGGTCACCGGCCCCCGGTGGACCGAAGAGCGCCACGTTCAGCCCCGCCCGACGAGCGCGCGTGCGAACTCGGCCGGGACGAACGGTTTGAGGTCGTCCACGCCTTCGCCTACACCTATCCTGACGATCGGGACTCCGAGTTCGCGGACGATGGCAACGGCGATACCGCCTCTCGCGGTGCCGTCCAACTTCGTGAGCACGAGTGCATCGAGGTCGAGAGCGGTGTGGAACTCGCGAGCCTGGGAAAGCCCGTTCTGCCCGGTCGTCGCATCCAACACGAGGACACTCTTGACCGGGGCGACACTTTCGCGCTGGGCGATACGCTGAACTTTCTGGAGCTCACGCATCAGGTCGGCAGAGGTATGCAGACGACCAGCGGTATCGATGATGGTGAGATCCGGACGGGTCTCGTTGGCCTGCTTGACCGTGTCGAAGGCAACCGCGGCCGGATCCGCACCGCGCTCGCGACGCACGACGGGCACCCCTGCCCGTTCAGCCCAGATATCGAGCTGCTCGACAGCTGCAGCGCGGAAGGTATCTCCCGAGCCGAGCAGGACGCTGCGCCCGTTGCGGACCGCCTCGGTCGCGAGCTTGCCGATGGTCGTGGTCTTCCCTGTACCGTTCACCCCGACGACAAGCACGACCACCGGACCCACGGCGAACGGGTCCTGTGCGTCGCCGGGAAACTCCTCGGCAAGCTCGGCAGCGAGATGATCGAGTACGGCAGCGGCGTCAGGGAGGGCTTTCCGCGCGGCACTGTCACGCAGCCGGTCGACGATCTCCGTGACCGCGGTAGCACCGATATCGGCTCCGACAAGAGTGTCCTCGAGGTCCTCCCAGAACTCGTCGTCGAGATCGGGTCCCTTGCGGAGCAGTACGTTCAGCTGCCCTTCGAGGCGCTCCCTGCTCTTGCCGAGTCCTTCAGAAACCCGCTTATACCAGGGCGTGACCATCGGCAGCCTCCTCTGCGGCAGCGCGCTCGAGCTTCTGGCTGACGACCTTGCTGACACCGTCCGCCTGCATGGATACCCCGTAGAGGACGTCGGCCATCTCCATGGTGCGCCGCTGGTGGGTGACGACGATGAACTGCGTATACGCGCGCATCGTATCGGTGAATGCGATGAATCTGCGGAGGTTCGTGTCGTCGAGTGCGGCCTCCACCTCATCGAGAATGTAGAACGGAC
>SKKZ01000188.1 GCA_007123455.1 Coriobacteriia bacterium
CGAAGGCGGACTCCATCACGCCCGTGCCGGAGCACGCCATGATGAGAGCGTCGGACTTCTCGGTCTCGAAGACGTACTTGAGCCCCTCGATGGCCTCCATCAGGATCGCCGAGAAATCCGGCGTCCGGTGGTGGATCATCGGCCGGGCCTGCGCGAGGAGCACCTCGGCGGGTACCGGCGTGGGACCAGGCGTCATCAGGTACTTCTTCTGCATGTCGAGCGCCTCCTCCTACTCGTCGTCCTTCTCGGCAAGCCAGCTAAACATCCCGCGCAAGTCGCCGCCCACGTCCTCGATCAGGTGCTCGGCGTGGACGCGGCGCATCGCCTTGAAGTGCGCGCCGCCCGCCTTGTTCTCGAGGATCCAGTTGCGCGCAAACTGGCCGTTCTGGATCTCCCAGAGCACCTCGCGCATGGCCGCACGCGTGTCCTCGGTAATGATGCGCGGGCCGGTGGCGTAGTCGCCGTACTCGGCCGTGTTGGAGATCGAGTCGCGCATCTTGGCCATGCCGCCCTCGTACATGAGGTCGACGATGAGCTTGAGCTCGTGGAGGCACTCGAAGTACGCGATCTCGGGCTGGTAGCCGGCCTCAACCAGCGTCTCGAAGCCCATCTGCACGAGGTGGGTCGCACCGCCGCAGAGCACCGCCTGCTCGCCGAAGAGGTCGGTCTCGGTCTCCTCGGGGAAGGTGGTCTCGATGACCGCCGCACGCGCGCCGCCCACACCGGCGGCCCATGCGAGTGCGATGTCGGTGGCCTTGCCGCTCGCATCCTGGTGCACGGCGATGAGGCAGGGTACGCCGGAGCCCTCGACGAACACGCGGCGCACCATGTGGCCCGGGCCCTTGGGCGCGATCATGATGACGTCGACGTCGGCCGGCGGCTCGATCTGGCCGTAGTGGATGTTGAACCCGTGCGCGAAGGCGAGCACCTTGCCGGCGTCCATCGACTCGTGGATCTCGGCGTAATAGGTGTGGGCCTGCGTCTCGTCGGGCGTGAGCATCATGATGATGTCGGCATCCTGGGCGGCTTCCCGCGGCGTCATGACCTTAAGGCCGTCGGCCTTGACCTTGTCCCAGCTCGACGAACTCGCGCGCAGACCGACACGCACGTCGCAGCCCGAATCGTGCAGGTTGAGCGCGTGGGCATGGCCCTGCGAGCCGTACCCGATGACCGCGATCTTGCGGTCCTTGATAAGCGACAGGTCGCAGTCCTTCTCGTAGTACACGTTCGCCATCGTGTGTCCCGTCCTTCCCTCTGTCAGCTCTCGCGCGACCCGCGCGCCAGTGCGATCCGTCCCGTACGTGCCAACTCCTTGATTCCGTACGCCCGAAGCAGGTCCTCCATCGCTTCGAGCTTCTCCGACGTGCCGGTGGCCTCGATCGTCAGGCTGTTCTTGCCCACGTCGATGATCTTGGCCCGAAACACGTTCGCCACCTCGATGACCTCGTGCCGGCGGTCGGGTGTAGCGTTGACCTTGAAGAGCACGAGCTCCCGGTCGACCATGTCAGCCGGGTCGAGGTCCTTGATCTTGATGACGTGCACGAGCTTGTGGAGCTGCTTGGTGATCTGCTCGAGCGGGGTCTCGGCCGCGCTCACGACCATCGTGATACGCGAGAGCGTCGGGTCCTCGGTCACCCCGACCGCGAGCGAGTCGATGTTGAACCCCCGTCGCGAGAACAGCGACGTGACCCGCGTGAGCACACCGGGCTTGTTCTCCACGAGCACTGAGAGTGTGTGCTGCATCTACTCCCACACCTCCTCGAGCAGTTCGTCGTCGAGCATCTCCGAGACCGCGCATCCGGGCACGCCGCCGAGCATCTCGTCGATCGAGGCGCCCGGGGCGACCATCGGGTAGACGCACTCCTCGGCCTCGACCCGGCAGTCCACGATCGCCGGCCCGTCGTAGGCGAACGCCGCCTGCAGCGCCTGGTCGACGTCTTCGGGCTTCTCGGCCCGCACGCCGAAGCATCCGTACGCCTCGGCGAGCTTCACGAAGTCCGGACAGTCCTGCGGCAGGATCGACTCGCTGTAGCGCTTGCCGTAGAAGAGCTCCTGCCACTGACGCACCATGCCGAGGAAACCGTTGTTGAGGATGACTACCTTGACCGGCAGGTTGTGCACGCGCGCGGTGGCGAGCTCCTGGCTCACCATCTGGAACGAGCCGTCGCCGGCGATGTCGATCACGAGCGCGTCGGGGCGTCCTGCCTGCGCGCCGATCGACGCCGGGAAGCCGAACCCCATCGTGCCCAGCCCGCCCGAGGAGACCCACGTGCGCGGCTTGAGCGCCTTGTGGAACTGCATCGCCCACATCTGGTTCTGGCCGACCTCGGTGCAGATGATCGTCTCGCGATCGGCAGTGAGCTCATCGATACGCTCGACGACCCGCTGCGGCATGATCGTCTCGGATTCCTTGTGGTAGTGCAGCGGGAAGCGGCTGCGCCAGTCGTCGATGACGCGCATCCACGCGTCGGTGCGCGGCTCGGCGCCGGACTTGCGCAACTCGGCGACGAGCGCGGTGAGGATGTGCTTTGCATCACCGACGATGGGCACGTCGACCGGCTTGTTCTTGCCGATCTCGGCCGGGTCGATGTCGATGTGGATGACCTTGGCCTTGCTCGCGAAAGCGGCGAGCTTGCCGGTCACCCGGTCGTCGAAGCGCACGCCCACCCCGATGAGCAGGTCGGTCTCGGTGATCGAGTAGTTGGTGTACTTGGCGCCGTGCATGCCGGGCATGCCGAGCGACAGGTGATGGTCCTCGGGAAACGCGCCCTTGCCCATGAGCGTGGCGGTCACCGGGAGCTGCATGAGCTCGGCGAGCTCCTTGAGCTCCTTGGACGCGCCGCTCGCAAGCACTCCGCCGCCGGCGTAGAGCAGCGGTTTGCGCGCCTTGGCGATGAGGTTGGCGGCCTGCTTGATCTGCTTGGCGTGCCCGCGGTAGGTGGGCTTGTAGCCGGGCAGGTTGACCGAGGCGGGCCAGACGAAGTCGACCTCGCCCTTGCTCACGTCGACCGGGAAGTCGATGAGCACCGGGCCGGGCCGGCCGGTCGTCGCGATGTGGAACGCCTCCTTGACGACCTCGGGCACGTCGCGGGCGTCTTTCAGCAGGTAGTTGTGCTTGGTGATCGGCATCGTGATACCGGTGATGTCGGACTCCTGGAAGGCATCGGTGCCGATGACGCTCGTGGCGACCTGGCCCGTGATGACGACGATCGGGATCGAGTCCATGTAGGCGTTGGCGATGCCGGTGACGGTGTTGGTCGCGCCCGGGCCGCTCGTGACGAGCGCGACCCCGGGCCGGCCGGTCACGCGCGCGTAGCCGTCGGCGGCGTGCACCGCGCCCTGTTCGTGGCGCACGAGGATGTGGCGCAGCTCCTCGGCATCGTGGATGGCGTCGTAGATCGGGAGCACGACACCTCCCGGATAGCCGAAGATGGTGTCGACACCCTCTGCCAACAACCCCTTGATGAGGGCCTCGGCGCCGGTGATACGTTCGCTCATGAAACCACCGCCCCTTCGTCGGCGCTGGAGACGAACCGTGCGTAGCGGGCGAGATAGCCCGTGGTGACCCGTGGCTCGGGCGGCGTCCACTGCCGGCGCCGGTGCGCCAGACGCTCCTCTGTGACCGCGACCGTGATGGTGCCCGCGTCGATATCGATGGCGATCTCGTCACCCTCCTCGACTAGTGCGATCGGCCCGCCTGCCGCCGCCTCGGGCGAAACGTGCCCGATCGCCGGACCCTTGGTGGCTCCGGAGAAGCGACCGTCGGTGATGAGCGCCACACTCGTGGAAAGCCCCATGCCGGAGATGGCCGAGGTGGGTGTGAGCATCTCGCGCATACCCGGGCCGCCCTTGGGGCCCTCGTAGCGGATGACGACGATGTCGCCCTCGCGGATCTCCCCGCCGAAGATGGCGGTCACAGCCGCCTCCTCGGAATCGAAGACCCGCGCCGGGCCGATGTGCTGACGCATTTCGGGCTGCACCGCAGACTGCTTGACTACGCAGCCCTTGGGCGACAGGTTGCCCTTGAGCACACGCAGGCCGCCCTCGGGGTAGTAGGCGTTCTCGACCGGGCGGACG
>SKKZ01000107.1 GCA_007123455.1 Coriobacteriia bacterium
GCAGCACCCACTCCGGTCTCACGGAATACGAGCTGCTTGACGTTGAGAACGATATCGGTGACGTCCTCGCGAACGCCATCGATGGCTGTGAACTCGTGCTGAACGCCCTCCACGCGAATAGACGTCGCCGCCGCCCCTTCGAGCGAAGACAGCAACACCCTACGCAGGCAGTTACCGAGCGTGTAGCCGAATCCGCGATCCAGCGGCTCCACCGTATAACGCGCGACCCGATCGTCGATCTGGTCGACGCTCACCTGCGGTCTCATGAACTCAGTCATGCAAAAGCCTCCTTGGCTCGTCCGGTGCCGTCTCGCTACTTCGAGTACAGCTCGACGATGAGCTGCTCGTGAACGGGCGCGTCGATCTGATCGCGTTCGGGCACGGACAGCACCTTGCCGGACAGCTTCTCGATGTCGACTTCGAGCCACCCGGGGACCTCGATCTTCTCCGAGGAGATGAGCGCGGTCTTGATGACGAGAAGGTCCTTTGACTTGGCGGCGATGGCGACGGTGTCTCCCGGACGTACGCGGTACGAGGGGATGTTCACCTTGCGGTCATTGACGGTGATGTGGTTGTGACGCACGACCTGGCGCGCCTCGTCACGAGACTTGGCGAAACCGAGTCGATAGACCACGTTGTCCAGACGGCTCTCCAGCAACCGCAGCAGGTTCTCGCCCGTGATGCCGGTCTGGCGCGTGGCGATATCGTAGTAGCTGCGGAACTGCTTCTCGAGCAACCCGTAGATCCTCTTGGCCTTCTGCTTCTCACGAAGCTGGACGCGGTACTCGCTGTCGCGAGGGCGCCTCTTGCCCGCCTGACCCGGCGGGTACGGGCGACGCTCTACACCGCACTTGTCGCTGTAGCAGCGGTCACCTTTCAGAAAGAGCTTGATTCCTTCGCGGCGGCACAGTCTGCAGTCCGCCCCGGTATAACGTGCCATATCGATGGTCCTCCCGGGATGCTACACGCGGCGGCGCTTGCGCGGCCGGCAGCCGTTGTGAGGGACAGGGGTGCGATCTTGGATGCTCGCGATCTCGAGTCCGGCAGCCTGGAGCGAACGGATAGCCGTCTCCCGGCCCGAACCCGGACCCTTCACGAACACGGAGACCTTGCGGACACCGTGCTCCTGAGCGATCTTCGCGCACGCCTCGGCCGCCATCTGGGCGGCGAACGGCGTCGACTTGCGAGAGCCCTTGAAGCCCACCGTTCCGGCGGACTGCCACGCGATCACGTTCCCCTGCGGGTCGGTGATCGTGATGATCGTGTTGTTGAACGTGCTCTTGATGTGCGCCTGGCCGACCGCGATGTTCTTGCGCTCGCTGCGACGCAGACGTGTCTTAGCGGCCTTCTTCTTGACAGCCATATGTTACTTGCCCTTCTTCTTCGCGCCGATCTGGCGACGCGGACCCTTGCGGGTGCGCGCGTTCGTATGGGTGCGCTGACCGCGAACGGGCAGCCCCCTCCGGTGACGGAGACCGCGATAGCAGCCGATCTCCATCAGGCGCTTGATGTTCTGGCCGACTTCACGGCGCAGGTCACCCTCGACCTTGAGGTCGCGATCTATCGCCTCACGGAGACGAACGACCTCTTCCTCGGTCAGGTTACGGACGCGCGTGTCCGGATCGATACCGGCATCACGCAGGATGGTCTGACTCGTGGTCAGACCGATACCGTAGATATAGGTCAAGCCGATCTCTACGCGCTTCTCGCGCGGAAGATCGACGCCTGATATACGGGCCACAGACCTGCTCCCTCCCTACCTAGCCCTGCCGCTGCTTATGGCGCGGATTGTCACAAATGACGAATACGCGCCCATGACGGCGGACCACTTTGCACTTGTCACACATCTTCTTGACCGAAGGTCGGACTTTCATCGGAAACCCTTTCGGCGTCATTCGATCTATATCCACACCCAGCCGCAGGTGCGATTCTTCGCTGTCATGAATCAAACACGCCTCCGGGCGTGTCTACCGCCTCCCGGCACCGCGTCCTACTTGTAGCGGTACGTGATGCGGCCACGCGACAAGTCGTACGGTGAGAGCTCCACCACGACCTTGTCGCCCGGCAGAATGCGGATGTAGTGCATGCGCATCTTGCCGGAAATATGAGCCAGTACTTTGTGCCCGTTCTCGAGCTCCACCCGGAACATCGCGTTAGGCAGCGGCTCTACGACCGTGCCCTCCATCTCTATGGCATCCTCGCGCTTGCTCACGTAGTGTCCGTTTCCTCCTCGGGCGTCTCCGGCCGCAAATGGATAGTATACCTATCCCTGTATCGCTCGTCCAGGCTGAATCTACTCGAGTGTCAGAACGAGCGGACCGTCATCCGTGACCGCAACGGTGTGCTCGAAGTGAGCGGAGAGTGACCCGTCGTCGGTCACCACCGTCCAGCCGTCATCGAGCGGGCGCACTGCGGCAACTCCGGCATTTACCATCGGTTCGATGGCGAAGACCATTCCCGATGCGAGCGTCGGACCCTGTCCGGCGGCCCCGAAGTTCGGTAGCTGCGGATCTTCGTGCATGGAGCGACCGATGCCGTGGCCGACGTACTCACGCACGACGGAGAAGCCCGCACCCTCGGCCACCGACTGGACCGCATGGGAGATGTCGTAGAGACGTCGGCCGGGAGCACACATCGCGACACCCGCCTCGAGCGCACGGCGCGTCGCATCCATCAGCGCCTCTGCGGCACGGTCGATCTCGCCGACGGCAAAGGTCTTCGCACTGTCACCGTAGTAACCCTCGACGATCGCGCCCACATCGACCGAGATGATATCGCCTTCACGCAGCTCAATGGGACCCGGGATGCCATGTACCACCTGGTCGTTGATGGACGAGCAGATCGTACCGGGGAAACCATGGTAGCCCTTGAACGCCGGAACAGCTCCCGCCGAGCGGATGGAGTCCTCGGCGATCCGGTCGAGCTCGGCCGTCGTCACGCCCTCGGCGACCGCCTCACCCACCAGACGCAACGCGCGGGCGGTGATGCGACCCGCCTCGCGCATGGTTGCGAGCTCTGAAGGGGACTTGCGGATGATCACGCCGTCAGCGCTACCCTTCGACGATCCGACGGACGTCGGCAAAGACCTCGTCGACAGGTCGGTCGCCGTCCAGGACATGCAGTACGCCCTTGGAGCGATAGTAGTCGACCAATGGCGCGGTCGAGCGATCGTACACGGCCAGACGATTACGAACAGTCGCCTCGGTGTCGTCGTCACGCTGGTAGAGCTCACCACCGCAGACATCACACACCGCCGGGTCGGCCGGCGGGTCGGCGAGAAGGCTGTAGATCTTGCCGCATGAACGACAGGTACGCCGTGAGGTAAGGCGCTTGACGATGACATCACGATCGACGTCGATGCTGATCGCGGCATCGATGGTGCGGCCGAGCGAAGCGAGCTCGCGGTCGAGCGCCTCGGCCTGCTCACCGGTGCGGGGGAACCCGTCGAGGATGAACCCCTTCTCCGCATCAGGCTCCTCGAGGCGGCTCTTCACAAGACCGATGACCACGAGATCGGGCACGAGCTCGCCTGCGTCCATATACGTCTTGGCCTGAACACCGAGCGGGGTACCGTCGGCGACCGCCTTGCGCAGGATGTCGCCGGTGGAGATGTGCGGCAACCCCCACGCCTCGATCATCTTCTCAGCCTGCGTGCCTTTGCCGGCGCCCGGAGCGCCGAGAAGGACGACGTTCATTCCTCGTTCCTCCCTGCCGTAAGCGGTCTACTTGAAGAACCCGTCGTAGTGGCGCATCTTCAACTGGCTCTCGAGCTGCGTCATCGTCTCGAGTGCGACACCTACCATGATGAGGATCGATGCCCCGCCGAACTGTTCGAGCACCGTGACGTCGGTCGCGCGGAAGAGCGCGGTCGGCGCGATCGCGATCGCGGCGAGGAAGACAGCGCCCGGCAGCGTGATCCGGTTCATCGTCTTCTCGAGGTAGTTCACCGTCGCCTTACCCGGACGCACGCCGGGGATGAAGCCACCGTTCTTGCGCAGGTTGTCGGCGAGGTCGATCGGATTGAACACCAGGGCGGTGTAGAAGTACGTGAAGAAGATGACGAGTCCGGC
>SKKZ01000183.1 GCA_007123455.1 Coriobacteriia bacterium
GCTCGCCGGTGACGCCCGTGCGGCCGGCGCCGCAGTGGTCGAGCTCGAGTACTCGCGCGCCCGCATGGCCAACAAGCCCAAGCGCCTGCGCGAGATCGCGCTGGCGTGCGAGGCGCAGGTCATCGTGGGCACCGGATTCCTCACCAACATGCTCGTGCGCCGCGCCTCGCAAGGGCTCGAGGACGTGGCTATCGTCAACATCGTGCACACCGAGCCCGACGCGTCGCGCCACGAAGGCGCCGGTCCGCTCGGCCTCGGTATGCGCAAGCGCGTCGATGCGGCCTCGAGAGACAGGGTGGACCGTTTCGTCGCCATCTCCTCGGCGGTACGCAACGCGGTCTGTGCCGGCGGTGTGGAACCCGAGCGCGTCATCACCATCCCCAACGGCATCGACGTGGACCTCGTGCGCTCCGATGCCGGCCTGCCTGCACCGGACGGCCTGCGCGAAGCCGGGCCGCTCATCGGCTACGTGGGCCGCCTCGCGCCGGTCAAGGGCGTCGAGTACTTCGTGCGCATGGCCGGCTCGCTCGGCTTCCAGGTCCCGCGGGCGCGCTTCGTGATCGCGGGCGCAGGTTCCGAAGAAAGCCGTCTGCGCGAGATCTCCTACGCGCACAACCTCGGCGACCGGCTCGTCTTCCTCGGCTACGTCTCGCCGGTCGCACCGGTGCTCGCCGTGTGCGACGTAGTGGTCATCCCGTCGCTTTCCGAAGGTTTTGCGCTCGTGGCCGCGGAGGCTATGGCGCTCGGCCGACCTGTCGTGGGCACGAACGTAGGCGGCCTTGCAGACGTTGTCGTAGACGGTGTAACCGGCCTGCTCACGCCTCCTGCCGACCCCGAGTCGCTCGCCACGGCCGTGGCCCGCCTGCTGCGCGACCCTGCACTCATGCAGTCGATGGGGGAGGCCGGTGCCGCGCGTGTCGAGGAGCACTTCACCGTGGAGCGCATGGTCCGCGACCACCTCGCGCTCTACGAGGAGCTCGCGACCGGGTAGAGCCCGTGTTCCACCCTGCCGGATAGGGGACAATACCCCTGAGGAACCGTTAAGACCAGAGACCGTGGAGGCGATGCACGATGGGCGCGCCAGCACAGATCAAGTTCGGTACCGACGGGTGGCGGGCGGTCATCGGAGACGACTTCACCTACGAGTCGCTCCGGCGTGTCGCCGACGCCGCCGGGCGCGTCTTCGCCAAGGACCATCCCGGCGGACGCATCCTCGTCGGCTACGACACCCGCTTCCAGGCCGACGCCTTCGCAAAGGCCGCTGCCGAGGTGCTCGCCTCGCACGGCCTCGATGTCGTCCTCTCCGATCGCTACATGCCCACGCCCGCGCTCTGCTGGTCGGTGGCGCAAGACGAGAAGGCGGTCGGCGGCGTGATGCTCACGGCAAGCCATAACCCGGCGCCCTACCTCGGCTTCAAGATCCGCATGGCCGACGGCGGCGCCTCACCGGTCGCCCTGACCGACGAGGTCGAGGCCGCGCTCTTCGACGAGGCGCCTGCGGGGCGCGGCCCGTACGAGACCGCCGACATGATGACCCCGTATCTCGAAACGCTCGCCGGCATGGTCGATGCCGAGGCGATCCGCGGGGCCAACCTGCGCGTGGTCGTCGATTCGCTCTTCGGTGCGGGCCAGAACTACCTGGCCGACCTCATGCGCGACCTCGGCGTCGACGTGCACGAGATCCACGCCGAGGCCAACCCGTGCTTCGGCGGCTTGCACCCCGAGCCGATCCCGCCGCACACCGATGCGCTTCGCGAGACCGTCATGGCGGGCGAGCGTGACGCCGGCTTCGTCACCGACGGCGATGCCGACCGCATCGGCGCCATCGACAATCACGGGGACTTCGTCAACCCGCACCGCATCATCTGCCTCGTGGCGCGCCATCTCGCCGAGGACAAAGGCATGACCGGTCGCATCGTCAAGACGCTCTCCACCTCGGTGCTCGTCGACCGCCTCGGCCTGGCGCTCGACCTGCCGGTCACCACCACCCCGGTCGGCTTCAAGTGGATCTACGAGGAGATGCTCGCCGGCGACGTGCTCATCGGGGGCGAGGAGTCGGGCGGCATCGGCATCCCGAGCCACGTGCGCGAGCGTGACGGCCTGCTCATGGCGCTCATGCTCACCGAGATGATGGCCCAGCGCGGCCAGACGCTCGCCGAGCTCGTCGAGAGCCTCTTCGAGCTCACCGGCCCGATGGAGTACCTGCGCTACGACATGTCGATCGACGCCGACACCAAGGCCTCGTTCCTCGCACGCATCCCGACCTACGCGCCTGCGGAGATCGCGGGGCTGCACGTGCTCGAGGTCGTGCGCGATGACGGCCTGAAGTTCCTGCTGCCCGACGACGCGTGGCTGCTGCTGCGCCCGTCGGGCACCGAGCCGCTCGTGCGCGTCTACGCCGAGGCCTCCTCGGCAGGCGTGGTCGACGACCTCCTCGCCGCGGGCAGGGCTATCGTGGCCGGGGAGCAGTAGCGCGCGAGCGAGGTTTTGGTACCGGAGTCTTGTGGCATACTCGACACGAAGCGCAAGGCGAGTCACTCATTGGGGGACACTTGCAGACCCGACGAGCGCTCATGCAGCTACACGTCGACCAGAACTGGTTCCGCTTTCGCGTCGTAGGGGTTCCTCCACCCGTGATGCCGCCCGGGTGAACCGGTCTTCACCCTGTCAGGACTCGATCGACGGAAGAGGGGATTCTATGACTACCTTCGCACGCTCACGCTCACGCAACGGCAGGTTGCTGCGTGTCATGATGCTCGTCGCCCTGGTGATGGCGACCATGCCGGGCGGCCTTGTCGCGGCACCGCAGATCGCCGAGAACGGCGAAGCGGACATCTACGGTGTGGTGACCGTTGCCGGCACCACGGACCCTGTCGAGGGCGCCAGGGTGACGGCCATCTTGCCCCGGGACGGATACGGACCACCGATCTGGGGTGGCGAGTACATCACCGGAGCTGACGGTGCGTTCGAGTTCCACGGCGTCCCGCCCGGTGGTGATGACCCGAGGTTCGAGATCGAGGTATACGCGGCCGACTACGCCAACGCGTTCACCGGTAAGTTCGTGTTCGACGGTGCACCGGTCGAACAGAACGTCGAGCTCGAGCCCGGCGATCTCGCCATCTCCGGCACGCTGTACGACGGCGACACGATGGCGCCCATTTCGGACCAGCGGGTCATCCTGCACTTCGGTGCTGAGGAGCGCCCTCACTGGAGCGGTTGGACCGACGGGAGCGGGAGCTTCTCCTTCTACGGACTCGACGACCCCACTCTCAACCTCATGCTCGATGTGTGGGTACCCGGCTACGAGCACCTGATGTACCCGGACGGCTGGCCGGATGCATCCGACCCACAGCTGAACTACACCGGCGTAGCAGTGACCGACATCGAGCTTGTCCTGACGCCGTTGGTCCCGTACTTCAATGTCGACACGGTCGGTAACCAGATCTGGGGATACGACTGGCCGGCCGAGGTCGAGATCGATATCGCGATCTTCGATGGCTCGACTACTGAGACGTTCACCGCTGACTCCCAGGACTGGGGATTCTTCGCCCTGTGGGACCTCGAAGGTTTCGACATCCAGCCGGGACATGAGGTCACCGTGGAGCACGGTGACGCTGTCAAGGTGCACGTTGTCACCGACCTCGCCGTGACGGACGTCGACGAGCTCGACGACACCGTCTCCGGGACGGCCTCGCCCGTCGGCGACACGATCTCCGTGTACATCGAAGAGACCGACATCTCCGTCTCTGCCGAAGTCGAGACGGATGGCACCTGGACCGCCGACTTCTCGGCCGACTACGACATAGTTCCCGGGACCTCCGGCCGGGCATTCCAGACGGACGAAGACGGCGACTCGACCACTGCGTACTGGGAGGCGATGGGCCGCATAGCGCTCACCGCGATGCCCGAGACCGTCGAGGTGGTCGCGAGCGACCTGCTCGCAGAGGCGCCCGACGAGGCTCCGCTTGCCGAGTCCAACCTGGCCGTGACGCTGCAAAGCTCGCTTGCCGAGACCACGACGGTCTGGGTCGACGTCGATGTCGAC
>SKKZ01000118.1 GCA_007123455.1 Coriobacteriia bacterium
AGGCCGAAGGCGAGTACGAAGCGGCGCTGCGCGCCATCAGGAGGAGCATCTCGCTGGCCCGGACTTTCGACGCAACCTCCGAGCTCGAGCGCTCTCTGGCGGTAGAGGAGTGCCTTTCTGCCTCCGATGCAGGGTCGCGCGGTTGATTCAAGGACCTTAAGGATGGTAGAATCACGCGTGTTCAGGCAATGTGCAGAAGGTGCGTGATCGAGTGTGTCCCAAGCTTCATATCGCCCTCGCCGGGCCTGCTTGCCTGAACACCATGCACCGCTCCGGCGAGGGCGTACCTTTGCCACCGATCTCGTGAGGCGAATCCCGGTAGAATGCACCTGACACTCGTGGGCCTGAGTCACAAGACTGCCCCTGTCGAGATACGCGAGAAGCTGACCTTCCCGGCCCACCGGCAGGAGGAGGCACTCGCTCTACTCCTCTCCACCCCGGATGTCGCAGAAGCTGTCGTCCTCTCCACCTGCAACCGCACCGAGATATATGCGGTGACCGCATCCGGATCGGACGGCCCGGGTGCCGTGGTCGACTTCCTCGCCGACTACCACGATCTCGATCGTCACGAACTCGTTCGCTACCTCTACTTCTCCGAGGGCGAAGCGGTCGTGCGCCACCTGTTCCGCGTGGTCGCCTCCCTCGATTCTATGGTCATAGGCGAGGCGCAGATTCTCGGCCAGGTCAAAGAGGCCTACGAGAGTGCCTTCGCCAACGAGGCGTCAGGACGGGTCTTCAACAAACTCTTCCGCCAGAGCTTCGAGGTCGGCAAGCGGGTGCGCAACGAGACCGACATCGGCGAGAACGCTGTTTCCATCAGCTACGCCGCCGTCGAACTCGCCAAGAAGGTCTTCGACACGCTGGACGGCCGCACGGTACTCATCCTCGGTGCCGGCAAGATGAGCGAGCTTACCGCCAAACACCTCGTCTGCAACGGCGTGAAGACCGTGCTCGTCGCGAACCGCACCTACGAGCGTGCCGAAGAACTCGCGTGCCGCTTCTGCGGCGAGGCGATACGCTACGACGAGCTCTTCGAGCGCATGCGCGAGGCAGACATCGTGATCTCCTCGACCGCGGCCACACACTATGTGGTGACCAAGGACCAGGTCGCCGCGGCGTTGCGGGGCCGTAAAGGTAGCCCGCTCTTCCTCATCGACATCGCGGTTCCGCGCGATATCGATCCCGACGTCAACGATCTGGCCGACGTCTTCCTCTACGACATCGACGACCTCAGCGGCGTGGTGGAGACCAACCTCGAGGAGCGCATGCGGGAGGCGCGCAGAGCCGAGGAGATCATCGCCGATGAGATGGTCGCATTCGAGCGCTGGATCGAGTCGATGGAGGTCGTGCCGACGGTTGCAGCCATGCGCGCCAAAGCAGAGCAGATCCGCTCGGCCGAGCTCGAGAAGGCGCTGAAGCGACTCGGCGGGCTTTCGGAGAAGGAGATCAAGACCGTCGAAGCGCTCGCCTCGTCGATCGTCAACAAGATGCTGCACGGACCCACCGCCCGCCTGAAGACGGTTGCGGGCGAGAAGGACGGCTACGAATACGTCGAGGCCGCGCGCTTCCTCTACGGTCTGGACGTCAACCCCGAAGGCAAGACACCGCATCTCGGCCTCATCAAGTCCCTGTTCGGGCGGGCCGAGAAGGCAGCGGACCGGGCAGCCGACAAGACAGCACAAAATGAGATGGGAGACACGATTGGCTGCTAGCCGCGACCGGCTCACGATCGGGACCCGGGGCAGCAAGCTTGCCCTGTGGCAGAGCAACTACATCAAGGACCGCCTCGAGGAGATCACGGGGCTTCCTGTCGAACTCAAGATCATCAAGACCACCGGTGACAAGATCCTCGACGTTCCGCTCGCCAAGGTAGGCGGCAAGGGACTGTTCACCAAGGAGATCGAGGTCGAGCTTCTGGCGGGCACCGTGGACCTGGCGGTGCACTCCATGAAGGACGTCCCGACAGAGCTGCCCGAGGGCTGCGTCATCTCGGCCACGCCCGAGCGCGTCGACCCGCGTGACGTGATGGTCTCGGGTGCCCACTACGACCTCGACACTCTGCCTCAGGGCGCGCGCCTGGGCACGAGCAGCCTGCGCCGCCGCAGCCAGGTCCTCGCGCTCCGTCCCGACCTCGACATCGTCGATGTGCGTGGCAATCTCGACACCCGCATGCGCAAGGCCGAGGAGGGCGAGGTCGACGCCGTCATCCTTGCCAGTGCCGGCATCACCCGAATGGGCTGGGGCGACCGCATCACTCACTACATCTCGTCCGACCAGATGGTTCCCGCCGTCGGGCAGGGCGCGATCGGTATCGAGATACGCACCGACGATCCGTTCATGGCCGATGTGTCGGCGCAGATCAGCCACCACGAGACCTTCACCTGCGTGACCGCCGAGCGGGTGGTCATGCGGCAGCTCGAGGGCGGGTGTCAGGTCCCGATCGGTGCGTACGCGCGCATCGAGGGCGATGTGCTCGTCATGGATGCGCTCGTCGGCTCGGTCGATGGCGAGACGATCCTGCGCCACCGGCTCGAAGGTTCTCCGGAGGAGCCTGCCATGCTGGGACTGCGCATGGTCGACGCCATGCTCGGCCTGGGTGCCTCAGAGGTCCTCAAGCAGGTCAGGGCGGCGGCTGATGCTGCCGGGGGTAGAGTGGACCGCCTGCTGGAGACCTGAGCGTCCCGGAGGCGTGCGCACCGCCCGGCAGCGGCTGCGTCATACGACCGTGATTCGAACGGAACGGACAAGGAGGTCAGATGGGTGCTCCCATCGTCTACCTGATCGGCGCGGGCCCGGGTGATCCGGGTCTTATGACCGTCAAAGGGCTCGAGTGCCTGGCCAAAGCCGAGGTCGTCGTCTACGACTATCTCGCCAACCCGGCCTTCCTCTCGGCGGCTCACCCCGATGCCGAACTCATCTACGTCGGGAAGAAGGGCTTCTCCAAGCACGTCACGCAGGAGGAGATCAACGCGATTCTCGTCGAGAAGGGGCTCGAGGACGGCGGTAAGATCGTCGCACGCCTGAAAGGCGGCGACCCCTTCATCTTCGGGCGGGGAGGCGAGGAGGCGCTCGCGCTCTACGATGCCGGCATACCGTTCGAGGTCGTACCTGGTATCAGCAGCGGCTACGCTGCACCCGCCTACGCGGGCATCCCGGTCACCCATCGCGGGATCACCACCGACATGGCGTTCGTCACCGGACACGAGGATCCCACCAAGGAGACGACCGACGTCAACTGGGAGCATCTCGCCACCGCCGTGGGCACCATCTGCTTCTTCATGGGCATCAAGAACCTGCCGGTGATCACCGAGCGGCTGATGACATTCGGGCGCGCACCGGAGACCCCGGTCGCGCTCGTACGCTGGGGGACCACCCCGCGTCAGCAGACGCTCGTCGGCACGCTCGCCGACATCGCCGACAAGGCCGTCGAAGCGAAGTTCAAGGCGCCGGCCATCACCATCGTGGGCGAGGTCGTGAACTTGCGCGAGCAGCTCGCGTGGTTCGAAGACAAACCGCTCTTCGGCAAGACCGCGATCGTCACCCGCTCCCGCGCGCAAGCCTCCGACCTTTCCCAGCGCTTCGTGGAGCTCGGCGCCGAGGTGCTCGAGTTCCCGACCATCAAGATCACCGATCCCGAGGACTGGACCCCGGTCGACGAGGCCATACGCAACCTCGCGGTCTACGACTGGGTCGTCTTCACCTCCGTCAACGGCGTTGACCAGTTCTTCGATCGCATGGAGGAGATGGGAGTCGATGCCCGTCAGTTCGCCGGGTGCCGCATAGCAGCGATCGGTCCGGCGACCGCAGCGCGCTGCATGGGCCACGGCATCCGTCCCGACTACGTGCCCGACGAGTACGTGGCCGAGGGGGTGCTCGAAGGATTCTGCGAGCGCGGGGTGGGCGAGGGGACGCGTTTCCTCATCCCCCGTGCGCTCGAGGCGCGCGAGGTCATGCCGGACACGCTGCGCGAGCGCGGCGCGATCGTCGACGTGGTCACCGTCTACCGCACCGTCCTCGGCGCCGGTGAGCAAAGCGTGCTTGCCCGTCTGGCCGACGGGACGGTCGACATCATCACCTTCACGTCATCGTCGACGGTCAAGAACTTCATGAAGCTCACCGAGGGCACGGAAATTGCAGCGACGATGGACTCGGCGCTCATCGCGTCTATCGGCCCCATCACCTCGGATACCGCTCGTGAACTCGGGCTTACCGTGGGAGTCGAGGCCGAGGAGTACACCATTCCGGGACTGGTCGACGCCGTCGTCGCGAACGTTGCGGCCGCGGACGCCGGGTAGCGAGACAAATGCGCGCCGCTGCCGGCGGCGCGACGAGAAAGGAACCGCGCACATGATAGGTATCTCGAAACTCTACTGTGGATCCGTCGAGCCGGGTGACGTGCTGCGATACGATCGCGACTCGTCGAAGCTCCCGAGCGAGCTGCTCCAGTTCGCCCGCGACAAGAAGCCGGTCGTGGTGTGGAACTGCACCCAGCGGTGCAACCTCAAGTGCGTGCACTGCTACGCGCAGTCCGAGGACCGCGACTACGCGGGCGAGATGAGCACCGATGAGGCCAAGGTCATGATCGACGACCTGGCCGAGTTCGGCGCGCCGGTCCTGCTCTTCTCCGGCGGCGAGCCCACCCTCCGTAAGGATCTCGTCGAGCTCATGCACTACGCCAAGGGCAAGGGTATGCGGGTCGTCATCTCGACCAACGGCACCCTCATCACTCCCGAGCGCGCGAAGCAATACGCCGACGTCGGCCTCTCCTATGTCGGCGTGTCGCTCGACGGAGGCAGGGAGACCCACGATGAGTTCCGCGGTCTGCCCGGCTCGTTCGACAAGGCCATCGCCGGTATCCGCAACGCACGCGACGCCGGTATCAAGGTCGGCCTGCGCATGACCATCAACAAGCGCAACTGGCAGGACATCCCGGAGATCTTCAAGGTCATGCGTGAGGAGAACATCCCGCGTGCCTGCTTCTACCATCTCGTCTACACCGGTCGCGGCTCCGAGCTCATGAAGGAAGACCTCGACCATGAGGAGACCCGCAAGGCCGTGCGCCTGATCATGGATCACACCAAGGCGATGTTCGACGACGGCATCGAGCCCGAGATACTTACCGTGGACAACCACGCCGACGGCCCGTTCGTCTACATGGAGCTGCTCAAGGAGGACCCCGAGCGCGCCGAGGAGGTCCTGCAGCTGCTCCAGTGGAACCAGGGCAACTCGAGCGGCAACGGTATCGCGTGCGTCTCGTGGAACGGCGAGGTCTACCCGGATCAGTTCTGGCGCCACTACTCCATGGGCAACGTGCGGCAGCGTCCGTTCTCCGAGATCTGGACGGACGTGTCCGGCGATACCGAGCAGAGCGAGCTCATGGCCAAGCTCAAGGACAAGCGCCCGCACGTGAAGGGTCGCTGTGCCCAGTGCTCGTGGCTCTCGATCTGCGGTGGCAACTTCCGCGTACGTGCCGAGGCTGCCACCGGCGACCTGTGGAACGAGGACCCCGCCTGCTACCTCAGCGACGAGGAGATCGGCCTGAACGAGCTCGCCGACATGGCGGACCGTACCGAGGCGGAGATCGCCATCGAGAGCGGTCTGCCGGTGGGCGGCGAGCAGGACTAGGGTCCCGGCCGCGGTTACCGAGCGTCTGTGTAGGCGCGCAGGAATCCCCGACGGTCGATGCCTGCAAGGGTACAGGCGCGACGTAGCGTAGCGCCCTTGATGGTCCGATGGTTCGGTAGCGTCATCGTCGATACGCTGCCTCCGGGAGTGTTGCGGGCAAGCGAAATGTGGCTGCCCGTCCTGACAACTTCATAGCCGAGAGAGGCAAGCGCCCGGATGACACGGTTGCGGGGAGCATCCGCTGGCCATGCGCTCACCTGAGATCGACGGAGTCCTCTACGACGAAGGCGTCGAGCACGGGGTGTTCGCCCAAGACATCAGGGCCGAAGGTCTCGATGTGGAACCGGATCGCCGAGCGCACGTCGGCCAGGGCGGACTGCGCGTCGGGTCCTTCGCCGACGACCGCGCCAGACATGCCGAGCGGGTATGCGACGAAGCCGTCCGGGTGCTGTTCCACGACGATCCTGATGGGCTGGAGCATCAGCGTATCCATCCTGCCGGGTGTGGCGCGAGTATAGCACCGTCCCTTTCACCTCCTCGGCACGAGTATCTGCGGTGATGCTTACCGGATGCTCACCGAATACGTAACGTCCGGACACTGCCCCGAGCATGGTGTTCGGTTTGACAAGGAGCGTCGCGCTCGGCATTCTATTGTGGCTCACTTCACGGTGGGCGACATGTGGGGACGTGGCTCAGTTGGGAGAGCGCTGCCTTCGCACGGCAGAGGTCGGCGGTTCGAATCCGCTCGTCTCCACCAACGATAGTGATGTCGGGGCGGTCCGCACGCGTGCGGGTCGCCCCGACTCTTTCAGACCGCTGACGACGTGTGCCGGTGTCGGGCACACTGGAGAGAGGGAGTGGAAGCATGCCTGTTGGTCCCCAGTCCGGCTTCGACGTGGTGTTCCAGGAGGTCGTCTACTACGCCGGTCCGATCATCCAGCTCGGCTACTGGCTGGTGATGATCGTCGCGGCGCTGTGGGCGGTGGTGCTCCTCAAGCGTTGGGTCGACTTCCAGACCGGTGCGAGCCGACCGGCAGACACGCCGGCTCCTGGCGCCCCTGCTGCACGTTCCGCGTCACCGTCCGAGAAGGCCATCTCCGTCGACGAGTTCGTAGAGTAGGAGGGTCCTGTCATGGAGTTCCCCGCATATCGCCCGCGCCGGCTGCGACGCACCGACACGCTCCGGTCCATGGTCCGCGAGACCTCGCTCGACGCGCGCGATCTCATCTACCCGCTCTTCGTGAAGGCGGGCGAGGGGCTGCGCGACGAGGTCACCTCGATGCCGGGCGTCTTCCAGATCACGCTCGACCAGCTTCCGGGCGAGATCGACGAGCTTAAAGAGCTCGGCATACCGGCGGTCATCCTCTTCGGCCTGCCCGAGTCCAAAGACGAGGCGGGCAGCGGTGCGTTCGCCGAGGACGGCATCGTCCAGCAGGCGATCCGGGCAATCAAGGCCCACGATCCCGAGTACTACGTCATCACCGACGTCTGCATGTGCGAGTACACCTCGCACGGACACTGCGGCGCGCTCGACGCGCACGGATGCGTCATGAACGACGTCACGCTCGAGATGCTCGCCGCCACCGCGCTCTCTCATGCCGAAGCGGGTGCGGACATGGTGGCTCCGAGCGACATGATGGACGGACGCGTGGCCGCCATCCGCGTCGCGCTCGACGCCGAGGGCTACACCGAGGTGCCGATCATGTCGTATGCCGCCAAGTACGCCTCGGCATATTACGGCCCCTTCCGCGATGCAGCCGACTCGACCCCGGCCTTCGGTGACCGCCGTGCCTACCAGATGGACCCGGCCAACACCGAGGAAGCGATGCGCGAAGTCGCGCTCGATATCGCCGAGGGCGCCGACCTCGTCATGGTCAAGCCCGCGCTCGCGTACATGGATGTCATCCGCCGCGTGAAAGACGAATTCGGTTACCCGACCGCTGCCTACAACGTCAGCGGCGAGTACGCGATGGTCAAGGCCGCTGCCGAGCGGGGCTGGATCGACGAGCGCCGCGTCGTGCTCGAGACGCTTGTCTCGATGCGCCGCGCGGGCGCCGACCTCGTCATCACCTATCACGCCAAGGATGCAGCCCGCTGGCTGCAGGAGAACTGAGTGCATCACACGAGTGGCTCCAGTCGGTCTGCGGCGGATCGACCGCACGTCTCGAGATCGGCAGCGGTGGCCGGTCTGCTCCTTCTCGGTCTGCTGCTGTTCGGCATGGTCGGCCACGAGGTGCGATCCGGGCGGAACACCGCCTTCCCGGCACCCATACGTGCGTCGACCGTGGTCGAGGTAGCCGCCCAGGGAGATCGGGCGCGGATGGTGAATCCTATCGTTGCCGCCGCGGCCGACACCGCCGGTGGCAGGAGCGCGATCCTCGAATTGCCAGCGGACCACCGCACCCTCCTCGACGTCGATCCCGACGACTTCGGCGGCACCGTGCAGGCCACGCTCAATTCAGCCCTGATATCTCCGTTTGTGGGCGGGAGGATCCGCGTCGCCGAGTACGATGCGGTACTCACCTCCACAGCTCTCGAGGCGCTCCAGCGCTCCGGATCGCTCGTGGCCTATCCCCGTGACGTGTGGGCCTTGCCGGCCGAGGGCGACGCCGGGACGGTAAGGCTCTACGTGGATCCGTCACGAACGCAAGTGTACGTGCTCGAGCCCGCCGTACTTGAGGGGTCGTGGTGATGGCTGCGTCGGGAGGCATGCTGCTCACGGTGGTCACCCTGCTTGCGGGGTGGGCGTGCATGTGGCCGCTCCGGCCTACGCTGGGCTGGGGTTATCACATCGCTGCCTATCCGGTGGGCTTGGTTTTATGGCCGCTCGCTGCCGCAGTCCTTTCGCCGTTCGGGTCCCCGTTCGACTCGGGAGCCGTACTCGCCGGCTACGTCGCGCTTGCCGCAGTTGTGTGGTTGCTGGCCCGCAGCATAGGGGGCAGCTTGCCTCCGGCGCAGGGTCAGGTCCCTGCGTGGACGTATCTCGCGTGGGGAACACTCCTCGTTGCCGCATCAGCGATCGTGTCGCTGACACGTTGGACCTCGGCCGCCTACGACAGCGTGTTCCACTACGAAGCGTGGGGCCAGTGGCTCCATCAGACCGGTACCGTCTCAGTGCAGATCATCGGGGACTACGGCATCTTCATTCCGACGATACACGCGGTCGATACACTGCTTGGTGCCGGATGGACTTCGGTGCCCTATCCGCTTCTGAGTCTTCACGTGCTGGCGGTCGTGCTGGCCGCGACCTATGGATGGGCACGGCCCCGCCTCGGGCTGCCCTTCAGCCGCCTTCTGGCTGTCGGCACGGTCGTCTTCCTTGCGGCGACCACGCCCTACCTTCATCACACGCTCTATGTGCACAGTCACATGATCACCGCTGCCTACCTCGTCCTCGCCATCTGGTGTATCCAGCGTGCGTACCTGGGAGCCGCGGATGACGCAGACCTGCCGGGTTCCGGCCATGCCTCCATGAGCTGGCTGTTCGTCGCCGGTCTGGCGTCAGCCGGGTTCGCACTGACGCGCACCGACGGGATCGCATACGTCATCGTCCCGATCATCGTGGCGGCCCTGTTACGACTCGAGACCGGTGGGTCGCGCCCGGCGTACGTCCTGTTCCTGGCGACCGTTGCGGTGCCGGTGATTGTCGTGTACGGCTCGGCACTCCTCGACCTCGGGGTGTGGGACGGGCGCAAGCTGACTGGTTCGCGAGCCATCATCACGCTCTGCGTGCTCACGCTGGCGGGCGTGGCCACGGTCGCGGTCGACGCGGTGCCGAGGGTCCGCAGGCTGCTCGCCGAGCAGAGACGCGGACTGTTCCTGGTGGTGGCGGCCAACATCCTCGCGCTGCTCGGCCTGGCTGCGATGCGACCGGACGGTTTCGCCGAGGCGGGCCGCAACATGCTCATCAATCTCTTCTCCACCGGCGGCTACCGGCTGCTGTGGTTCGTCATTCTCGGCATCATCCTGATACCGTTCCTGTGGAGGTACAGGTGGTCGCCCGCGAGGTGGCCGGTCTATCTTCTCTACACGATCGGGCAGTTTTTCGTCGTGGCCGTTCTCGTTCACGGCGTGGCCCATCCCGGTCGTCTCAGTCCTGCGGACAGTTTCACCAGGGTGGCATTCCATGTCGTCCCGCTCGCTTTCTGGTATGCGGGAATCGTGAGTACGACACTCGTGCAAGCGGTGCGCCGGTCACCCTCCACAGGATGACTCGTCCGGAGGACATCCATGCCCGTGCAACGTGCGCTGTGATGACACGCCACGTTATACTGCATCGGCATGCTCTACACGCTACGAACCGGGGCCCGGGTCTGCCTCTCCGCGACCCCGGCGCCCTGATTCCGACACATCCTGATCTCGAAAGGTTATACGCATGGCTGACAACGTAGGAAACGCCGATGCCCGACCCGATCTCGAGCTCGAAGAGGAGTTCGGGGCCGAGGACGAGGGTACGCTGACCGAGCAGGAGATCGCCGAGGCGGAAGCGCCGTGCGGCGGGGTGGGTGTCGGGATACCGCTTTCTGGAGGCGGGGAGGGGGGCCTGCGCTCTCGGCCTTCGGAATCGGAGAGCTCCGGCCCCCCTCCCCGCCACGCCGAAGCCCCGGCCGATGCCCACCCCCATGCGATGGGCGGCCACCCGGGCGGACATCCGGCGGGCATCCCGATGGACCGGCAGCGACACGGTGGCGCGCGGTCGATGGGCTTTCGACCCGGTGGTGGCGAGGCCGCGCAGGCGTACGAGGCCCGCACCGGCATCAAGGCTCCGCGGATCATCGCGTGGGAGATCACGCGTTCGTGCAATCTGTCGTGCGCGCACTGCCGCGCGGCTGCGGAGTTCGGCCACTATGAAGGCGAGCTCTCGCTCGACAAGATCAAGAGCGTGATCGACGACATCGTCACGATCACCAACCCCATCATCATCCTCACCGGCGGAGAGCCGCTCATGCGGCCTGACATCTGGGAGATCGTCGACTACTGCCACGAGAAGGGCGCGATGCCGGTCATCGGCACGAACGCCACCCTCATCACCGACGAGATCGCTGCGAAGATGGCCGCCCACCGCATCCCGCGCATCTCGGTCTCGATCGACTTTCCGACGGCCGAAGATCACGACACGTTCCGCGGCGAGCCGGGCTGCTTCGACGCGACCATCGAGGGCGTCAAGATCGCCAAGCGCCACGGCGTTGGCGTGCAGATCAACACCACCGTCACCACCCTCAACGCACACCTTATCGAGGAGATCCACGACCTCTCGGAGTCACTCGGTGTCGATGCGTTCCACATCTTCATGCTCGTGCCGACCGGCCGCGGCGAGGAACTGCTCGACAAAGAGCTCCCGCCCGAGGAGTACGAGCGTGTGCTCGAGTGGGCCTACGAGCGGCAGAAGACCTCGCCGCTGCACTTCAAGCCCACCGATGCGCCGCACTACTACCGCATCATCCGCCAGAAGGCCAAGGCCGAGGGCAAGAAGGTGACCCGCGAGGAGTACGGACTCGACGCGATGACCCGCGGGTGCCTCGGCGGCATCACCTTCTGCTTCATCAGCCACGTCGGGGACTTGCAGCCGTGCGGGTACTTCGACATGCAGCTGGGTAACGTCAAGGAGAAGCCGTTCTCCGAGATCTGGACTGAGTCGCGGGTATTCAACGACTTGCGCGACTACTCGCTGCTCAAGGGCAAGTGCGGAGCGTGCGAGTACAAGGCCGTCTGCGGCGGGTGCCGGGCACGCGCTCTCAGTGTGACCGGCGATTACCTGGCCGAGGAACCGTACTGTGTCTACGTCCCCGCGTCGATGCGCGGCGAGTGCGAGGAGTGAGCGTGACCGAGCTGAACGAACTCGACAAGCAGGTACTCACCGAGATCCAGGCGAACTTCCCGGTGGTGCCGAAGCCGTACACCACGCTCGCTGGGCGCGTCGAATCGACCGAGGCCGAGGTGCACGCGTCGGTGCTCGGCATGAAGCGCGACGGGGTCATCCGCCGCATCGGCGCCATCTTCGACTCGCACCGCCTCGGCTACCGCTCCACACTCTGTGCGATCGCCGTGCCGCCCGAGCGGGTCGACGAGGCGGCTGCACTCATCGGCTGCTATCCCAACGTCACCCACAACTATCTGCGCGAGGACCGCTACAACATCTGGTTCACGCTCATCGCCGAGAGTGAGGCGCGGATCGAGGAGATCCTCGCCGAGATCGCGGATACCACCGGCATCGACGACATTCTCAACCTGCCCGCCATCCGGCTCTTCAAGATCCGCGTTGATTTCGACCTCACCGGCTCGCGTGAGGGTCGGGGCGATGCACCTCCGATCATCAAGCCCGCCGAGACCGAGGCCGTCACGCTCTCGGCAGACGAGAGAGCGCTTGCCCGCCTGCTCCAGGACGATCTGCCCGAGACGCTTACACCCTTCGCCGATCTGGCTGCACGCCTTACCGACCAAGATCACGACGTAGACGAAGAGTGGGTCATCGAGCGCACGGCCGCGTGGGTCGAGGCCGGTGTCATCCGCCGGTTCGGCGCGGCGATCAAGCACCACAAGACCGGCTTCGCCGCCAACGCCATGGGCGTGTGGACCGTGCCCGAGGAGCGCATCGAGGAAGTCGGGCCGATCATGGCGTCGTTCAAAGAAGTCAGCCACTGTTACCAGAGGCCGAGCGCCCCCACGTGGCCGGCGAACATGTACACGATGATGCACGGGCGCACGCGTGAGGAGTGCGAGGACATCGCCCGGCGCATCCGCGAGGCGACGGGGCTTCCCGAGCCACGGCTGCTCTACTCCGTGAAGGAGTTCAAGAAGACCTCGATGAGGTATTTTTCCGGGTGACATGACCGGGGAGGGGGACTGAGACATGATCGACGCGCCCGCGCTCCAGCCGTTCATGCACGCGGTGGTGCTCTTCTTCGAGGTCACCGGTGTCGTCGTCATTCTCGGCGGATTCTTCCTCGCCGTGGGGCGTGCCGCGCGGCGCTGGAAGTCGAGCGGGGGCCACGTGTTCGACACCCTGCGCGCGACGTTCGGCCGGGGCATCCTGCTCGGCTTGGAGATCCTCATCGCTGCCGACCTGGTGCGCACCATCGCCATGGATCTCACGCTGTACAATCTCGCGGTGCTTGCGATCCTTATCGGGATTCGCACCGTGCTCTCGCTCTCTCTCGAGGTCGAGATCGATGGCCGGTGGCCATGGCGGCGGGAGGGCAGCGGGGACTGCTAGAGCGGTCCGGCGATGCCGAACGTGTAGAATGTCCGAGACCCGACTGTGCGATTCCAAGGAGCGGATACACTCATGAGCGCCAACTCTTCCGAGTTCTTCTCTGCGGCATGCAACCTCATCCCGGGCGGCGTCAACTCGCCTGTCCGTGCGTACAAGAGCGTCGGCATAGAGCCGCGTTTCGTCGATCGCGCGAAAGGCTCGCGCATCTGGGACATCGACGGACGCGAGTACGTCGACTTCGTTGCCTCGTGGGGGCCGATGATCCTCGGTCACGCGCCCGATGCCGTGCTTGACGCGGTGCGCGACCAGCTCGAGCGAGGCACCTCCTACGGCGCGCCCACATGTGCTGAAGTTGCGCTTGCCGAGGTGGTCGCCGACGCCGTGCCGAGCATCGAGCAGGTGCGGATGGTCTCGTCGGGGACCGAGGCCACCATGAGCGCGCTCAGGCTCGCCCGCGGCTATACGGGGCGCGACAAGTTCATCAAGTTCGACGGCAACTTCCACGGACACTCGGATGCGCTGCTCGTCGCGGCGGGAAGCGGCATGCTCACACTCGGCATTCCGTCGACCCCGGGCGTGACCGCTGGCGCTGCGGCAGACACCATCGTGCTGCCCTATAACGATCTGGATGCCGTCGCCGAGGTGCTCGAGAACGAGGGTGAGCAGATCGCCGCCATCATCGTCGAGCCGATCGCCGGCAACATGGGCGTTATCCCGCCGCGGGACGGCTTCCTGCAGGGTATGCGGGCGCTTTGCGACACCTATGGCGTCGTGCTCATCTTCGACGAGGTCATCACCGGGTTCCGCGTGGCGCTCGGCGGGGCGCAGGAGCTCTACGGTGTGACCCCCGACCTCACCACGCTCGGCAAGATCATCGGCGGCGGTTTCCCGGTAGGCGCGTTTGGCGGCAAGCGGGAGATCATGGAGCACCTCGCGCCGGTCGGTCCGGTCTATCAGGCGGGCACGCTCTCGGGCAACCCGGTCGCGATGGTCGCCGGGCTCGCCACCATCGAGGCCCTCAAGCAGCCTGGCGTCTACGAGGAGCTCGAGCGCAAGGGCGCCAAGCTGGCGGGCGGCTTGTGCCGGGCGGCCGGCAGCGCAGCCGTGCACACGCAGTGCAACCGCGTGGGCTCGATGGCGTGCATGTTCTTCACGCATC
>SKKZ01000015.1 GCA_007123455.1 Coriobacteriia bacterium
GCATCCTCATCGGTCAGGTCGTCTCCGACGTAGACCGGTGCGTAGCTCTCATCATCCATGCCGAGTGTTTCGAGCACCCATACGAGCGCGCGCCCCTTGTCCCAATCGATATCGGGCCGCAGCTCGAAGACTTTCTTTCCGCCGGTCTTACGCAACTCGGTATGGCGCGCGAGCACCCCGTCTACCGCCCGCTCAACGGCAGGCACGTCCTCTTCGGCGACCTGACGGTAGTGCACCGCGATCGCGTACTTCTTGCGCTCGATCCGCGCTCCGACGACATCCGCGACATCACGGGTGATCTCGGCCTCGGCCTCCTCGAGCGGGCCGAGGAACCGCTCGAACTCGCCGAGCCGCTGCTGAGGCAGTTCGCGACCTTCGGGGACCACCACGTCGAACCCGTGACTACCCAGATAGAGCACCGTGTCCAGCGCGACCTGCTCGACGACGAACCCGACATCACGGCCGCTCACCACCGCGACCAGACACCGGTCGGCCAGCTCCCGGATACGCTCGCGCATCTCGGGATCGAGCACGGCGTCCTCGGGACGTTCTACGATCGGCGTAAGGGTCCCGTCGTAGTCGAGAAAGACAGCAGGACGGCGTCCGTCAAGCATCGCAACCACATCGGACCACCGCTCCAGGGCGGACGGAAGGGACTCGATCGGGGCCCTTTGCACGATCTCGACGCTCCCGAGATCGTCCACCACGACATCCGCACCGCTCTCCAGCAGGCGCTCTGGACGGCCGGCATGGTCGACACCGAGCACGAGTCCGAATCCACCCGCCGCGCCAGCCGCAACTCCCGACTCAGCATCCTCGACGACCACCGCGCTGGCGGGATCGACCCCCAGTCGGCGCGCCGCCTCGAGGAAGACGGCGGGATCCGGCTTACCTTCAAGCCCGAGCTCGGCAGCGGTATCCCCGTCGACACGCGTATCGAACAGCGAGTCGACGTCCGCTGCGCGCAGTACACCGGCTGCGTTGCGCGAAGCCGAGATGATCGCAGTCGCCACGCCGGCCTCGCGCAATCCGCGTACGAGCGCGATCGCCGAAGGGAACGGCTCGACGCCGTGTTCCTCGATGGCCGCCAGAAAGTACCCGTTCTTGCGGGTTCCGAGCCCGTGCACCGTGTCGGCTTCGGGTGGATCGTCATCCGTGCCCTCGGGCAAGACGATACCGCGTGATGCCAGAAAGGACCGCACCCCATCGTGACGCGCCTTGCCGTCGACGTAGCGCAGATAGTCCGTCTCTATATCGAACGGTTCGAAAGCCGTACCGCTCTGCTCGGCACGTTGGCGGAGCACGTCGTCGAAGAGGCGCTTCCACGCCTCCGCATGCAAGCCGGCCGTATCGGTGATGACGCCGTCCATATCGAAGATCACGGCGTCATAGGAATCGGTATCGATTGTCACGACTGGCTTCGAAGTCATATGTGCGCCTTCCGTCGTCGGCAACTCTGAGCAGGTGCTACACAGGTTTTACCCGTCCCGGGCGGCCAAACACCTTCCGGACTTACCGGAAGAGTAGTTGCGAGGCGAAGAAGAAGTAGATGAGCAGACCGGCCGCGTCTGCGATCGACGTGATGAGCGGACTCGAGGCTACGGTGGGATCCTGGCCGACCTTCGTGAAGATGAACGGCAAGGACATACCGATCAGGTTGGAGACGAGGACGATCGAGGCCATGGACAGGCCCACGACCACTCCTATCATGATGTCGCCGCGGAACAGGCCGAGGAAGAAGCTGCCCGCCGCGAGCGTCGCGCCGAGCATGAGGCCCACACCGAGCTCCTTGCCGAAGGTGGACGCCCACTGGCCGACCTCCACGTCGTCGGTGACAAGCGCTCGCACCATCATCATCGCCGATTGCGAGCCGGTGTTCCCGCCGGTCGCGATGAGCAGCGGTATGAAGAACGCGAGGGCTATGGCGGCCGAGAGCGTCTCCTCGTAGGCCGCGATGATCCCCGACGAGATGAGGTTGACGAACAGCAGGATGGCGAGCCATCCGATGCGCTTGCGGTACAAGTCGAAGACGTTCAGCCGGCGGTAGCTCCCGCGAAGCGGGCTCACCGACGCGGTGCGGTGGATGTCTTCGGTGACCTCTTCTTCGAGAACGTCGAATACGTCGTCTGCGGTCACGATACCGATGAGGACTCCGGCCGAGTCCACGACGGGAAGCGCTACCGTGTCGTGCCGCTGCATCTCGCGAACCGCTTCTTCCTGATCGTCGAAGGCGGTCACACGTGCATGCACCGGCTCCATCACGTCGCTCACCAGGTGCTCGGGTTCGGCAAGAATCAGCCGCCTGAGTTCGCAGACGCCTTCGAGATGCCAGTTGCGGTCGGTGACGTAGATGACGTCGAGCGTCTCCGAGTCGCGCCCGCGCTGGCGGATGTGCGCAAGCGCGTGTGCGACGGTCCACTCCGGGCGGATCGCAAGATAGTCGGTCGTCGCAAGGCGCCCGACGCTCTCCTCAGGGTAGCCGAGCAGCTGGCGGACCTCGGCCAGGTCATCGGCGGCGAGCAGGTTGAGCAGCTTCTGCGTTATCTCGCCGGGCAGCTCCTCGAAGAGCTCGGTACGGTCGTCAGGAGCCATCGAAGCCAGGAGGACCCGGGTCTCCCTGTCGGTCAGCCCTCCGAGGATGATGTCCTGATCGGGGCCTTCGAGATATGAGAAGACATCGTCCGAGAGATCACGGGGCAGAAGCCGGAAGACGAGAAGCCGCTCGGGCATCTCGACACCTGAGAGAAGGTCGGCGACCTCGGGAACGGACATGTCCGCCAGCAGACGGCGCACGGCCAGCCAGTCGTGTGTGTCGACGAGAGCGCGCACCTGTTCACGGAGCTCTTCGACGGTCGGCGTCTCGATGTGCACGGCGCACCCCCTTGCTGCTCGGCGGGCTGATTTCGACCCGAATGCTTACTTTACCGCTCGTGCGCCTCCTCTGCGAGCAGGACCGCCTCGGCGACCTGCTTGAGTGTCAGACGCTTGTCCATCGCAGTCTTCTGCAAGCGGCGAAACGCGTCGGGCTCGCTCATACCGCGAGCCATGAGGACACCCTTGGCCCGGTCGACGAGCGTCCTCGTGGCGAGGCGCTCCGTGAGGTCTTCGATCTCATCGGCCAGCTGTCGGGACTCGGTGAAGCGCGAAACGGCGATCTGCATCGCGGGAAGGATGTCGGCCTTGGAGAACGGTTTGACCAGGTAGCCCATCGCACCCGCGTCGGCCGCCTGCTCGACGTAGGTCGATTGCGAAAAGGCGGTGACCATCACCACCGGCGCCACCTGCTCGGTGCCGAGAATCGACGCCGCGTCCAATCCGCTCATCACCGGCATCTCGATATCCATGAAGACGATGTCGGGCTTGAGCTCGCGAGCCATGCGCACGGCGGTCTGTCCGTCCCCCGCCTCGCCCACTATCTCGTGACCCTCCTCCTGGAGCATCTCACGCAAGTCCATCCGGATCAGCGCCTCGTCCTCGGCGATGAGCACGCGCACGGGCCTCACTCCTCTCCGGAATCCGAGTCGTCGTCGAGCGGGAAGCGCACGGTCGCGGTCGTGCCGCGCACGCCGCTGAACGCTATCGTCCCTCCGAGGTTGTCCTGGACCACCGTGTGGATGATCGCCAGGCCGAGACTGGTCGCCGAGAACGGGTCGAAGCCCTCGGGCAAGCCCACCCCCTCGTCACGTACGGTGAGCACGAGTTCCCCGGGCAGCCGGCGCATCGCCACGACCACCGTACCGCTGCGCCCGTCGCAGAACCCGTGCTCGATCGCGTTGTGGACGAGTTCGGCCACGACGAGTGCGAGCGACGTCGCGACGTGTGACGGAACGAGGCCGGTCGATCCCTCGACGCTGACGGAGACCGCGTCGCTCTCGCCGGCCAGGCCGCGGCGGACCATGTCGACGACGGTGCGAGCCGCCTCGGTGAAGTCGATCCGCTCCTCGGTCGATGCGGCAAGCATGTCGTGCACGACCGCCATCGA
>SKKZ01000243.1 GCA_007123455.1 Coriobacteriia bacterium
AGAACGGTGGACCCGGCATCGCCGAAGCGACCCGCGAAGCACTCGTGCACCGCATCGCGAGCGACCGAGAGGTCCATCGCCACGGTGACTCCCTTGCCTGCGGCAAGCCCGTCAGCCTTCACAACCACCGGCGCGCCGGTCTCCTCGAGATAGGCGAGTGCGGGCTCGAGAGCGGTGAACGCACGCGAAGCGCCGGTGGGGATGTTATGGCGCTGCATGAACTGCTTGGCGAACTCCTTGGAGCCCTCGAGACGTGCACCTTCGGCTCCCGGCCCGAAGGCAGGGATGCCGGCTGCGCGCACCGCGTCAGCGACGCCTGCGACCAGCGGCGCTTCCGGACCGATGACCACGAGTCCGATTTCGTGCTCGCGCGCGAAGGCGGCGATCGCATCGCCGTCCTCGACGGGCAACGATACGTTCTCCGCCACCGCAGCGGTCCCGCCGTTACCGGGAGCAACCATCACGTGGGTGACGAGCGGGGAAGCGACGAGACTCGTCGCGATGGCGTGCTCGCGGCCTCCGCCGCCGAGTACGAGGATGCGCATCCGAAGACTCCTCCGTGTCCGCGCGCCGCGTGTCGTCGGGCGCGCCGCACTCGATTGTAACGGAGCAGCCGGGCTGTTGCAGGATGGGGCGGTGATGCCAGCGTCTTATGGGGAATCTACTGAGCGAAACATCCCCGATGCACGAACGGAGGTCGCCCGTGGGAGCAGCCGAGAAGGTTCTCGATACCATGAGGGACGCAGGCGAACCACTGAACGCCGGCAAGATAGCCGAACTCTCCGGCCTCGAGCGCAAAGAGGTCGACAAGGCGATGAACGAGCTGAAGAAGACCGAGCGTATCGTATCGCCGAAGCGATGTTACTGGGAGCCGAAGGCGTAGGGCCGGAATCCCGATCGCCGAGGTCTCAGGGGTACGAGGGCGCCGCTCGAGCGGCGCCCTCGGGGTTCCGGGGCGAACCCGAAGCCCGTCCGGTGCGTCATATTGCATGAGACCGTCCCTCCGAGGAGGACCGATGACCCGACAAGTCCTGATACGTGTGCTCGTCGTCTCGACCGGGCTGGCCGTCGCGGGTTTCACTCTTGCCGGATGCGACGCACTCGGCAACCGGGCCTCGCTCGACGGGACAGCGTGGAGGCTCGTGGCGTGGCCTGAAAGCGCGCTCGATCCGCAGGATTTCACGATCACAGCCGAGTTCGAGGACGGAAGAGTCGGCGGTACGAGCGCCGTGAACAGCTATAGCGGCGAGTACCGCACCGGTTCGGGTGGCAGCTTCTCGGTCGGCGAAATCGTGCAGACGTTGATGGCGGGCCCGGAGGAGGACATGCGCGCCGAGGCAGCCTACTTGGAACGGCTCCGGACCGCCGGGGCTTACCGGCTGGACGACACCCGTCTCACGCTGTACGACTCGGGTGGTAACGAGTCGCTCGTCTTCGAAGCAGCCAACCAGTGACTCCCTGCGAAGATCTTGCTTACCGACTCCCCTCAGCCGTTCGTTGTTCGAGATACTCGCGATAAGACAGCAGCAAGTCATCGAGCTCCGCGTAGCTACCGACCTGGTTCACCCGCTCGCGCATGCGGGTCGCGCCCGGCATGCCGTGGATGTACCAGCCCACGTGCTTGCGCATGCGCGGGGCCGTATGTTCGCCCCCGAACTCGAGCAGAGCGTGCGCATGCTCGCGCGCCATATCGATGCGCTCGAACGCGGTCGGTGGTGGTAGGGTCTCATCTCTCTCGATGAGAGCTTCTGCCTCACGGAAGATCCACGGATTGCCCTGTGCTCCGCGGGCCACCATCACGACGTCCACGCCGGTCTGCTCGATCATCGCCTTCGCATCCGCCGCCGAGAAGACATCGCCGCTACCGATAACCGGCACGCCGACAGCCTCCTTGACCCGGGCAAGCACCGACCAGTCGGCCCGGCCGCGATAGAACTGCTCGCGGGTACGGCCGTGCACCGCCACCGCAGCCGCTCCGGCGGCTTCCATGCGGCGCGCGAATTCGACGGCATTGATCGCGCCCCCGTCCCACCCGGAACGAAACTTCACGGTCACGGGGACCCGGCACACCGCGGCCATCCGCGAGACTATCTCGGCGGCAAGACCAGGTGTACGCATGAGCGCCGCTCCCTCGCCTTTGCCCGTGACCTTCGTCATCGGACAGCCCATGTTGATGTCGACAAGCGCAACGTCACCGCCGCGCTCCTCGACGATGCGAGCAGCCTGGTCGGCCATGATCTCCGGCTCCGAGCCGAAGACCTGCACCGCACACGGCACCTCCTCGGCCGAGAAGGTGAGTAGCGCCTTCGAGACCGCTGAATCCGGGTTGTAGTGAAGACCTTTCGCGCTGACCATCTCGGTATACGTGAGCCGCGCGCCCATGCGCTTGCAGATGCCGCGGAAGGGCGCCTCGGTGATGCCGGCCATCGGCCCGAGGACGACCGAGCCTCTCGTCAACAGTCTGCGGATGTCGGGTGGGGTCGGAATCACGGACATCCGCCGCTACACCACATCGCGCCGTCGGAACGCCCACATCGCCAGCGAGAAGGAGAGTACCGCCGTTATACCGAAGACGGCCCAGGCCTCGCTCGAAACGGTCAGATCGTCGATCACGAGATCCGGCCGCCAGTAGTGGAAGAGCGAGAAGCCGACCAGCCATTCGAATCGATCGGACAAGTTGCCGAGCACGTCTGCGAGCCACATGGCGATCAGTACGCCGAGACTGATCCCTATCGCGCGCCCGCCACCGGATGAAAGCGCCGAGACCGCGTATGCGAAACCGCCGACTGCCATCGTAACGAGCAAGCCGGTGACGAAGAGCAGCGCCATCGCATCGAGCGGTACATCGACACCGTGCAGCAGTCCCGGCAGGTAGAGGCTGGCGACGGTCACGAGATTGAGTGCGCCGGCGTACGCAACGAGCGCGATATACCTGGTGAGTGCTACTTGCGTCCTCGAGACGGGCTGGGCGAGCGTCAGCTCCATCGTGCCGTCGTCAACCGCCCCGCCGAGCGAGCCGGCCGCGAAGGTGATGACAGCGGCCCCAACGATGAATACCCAGATGAGGCTGAGATACTCGATGCTGAGGAACCCGCCGAGCGTCCCGAAGTTCAGGCCGGACCCCCCGAACAGCGCGAGCAACTCATCGGTGAACACGGTCTCGAAGACCTCCATGTACTCGAGGTTCTCTTCGACGAGCGGGAAGAAGGCGACCATGAACCAGCCGTACAGGACGATTCCGAATGAGTACCAGAAAAGCGAGATACGTCGCAGCGCCAGCGAAGAGCTGAAGATGGCCCGGCTCATGAATGGCCTCCCCCCTCTTCCCCATGGCCGTAGTACTGCAGGAACACCTCTTCTAGCGAGGCGTGCTCCACGGTGATGTCGGCCACCGGTCGTCCGAGGAAGCCCTGAAGCGCCCCGCCGATGTCCTCGGAGACCTTGGCAGTAAGCCCGTTCTCTCCCACACGCTCGACAGACATCACACCGGCGAGCCCCTTGACGAACTCGTCCGCGACAGGCTCGGAGTACGTGACGTTCACGGTGCGGATCGCCTTTGAGAGCAGCTCGCTGACTGACTCCTCGGCTACGACCTTCCCGCCACGGATGATGGCCACCCGCTCGCACACCCGCTCGACCTCTGGAAGGATGTGGCTGGAGAGGAAGACGGTTGCGCCCTCGGCCACGCGCTCCTCCAGGATGTCGAACACCACCTGCTGGTTGAGGGGATCGAGCCCCGAGGTCGGTTCGTCGAGCATGAGGAGTTCGGGCACGTGCATCAACGCGATGATGAGCGCGAGTTTCTGCTTGTTGCCTTTCGAGAGTTCGCGGACCCTGCGGGAGGGATCGAACTCGAGCCGCTCGCAGAGTTCTCTCTCGGCAGGA
Organism: Coriobacteriia bacterium; assembly: GCA_007123455.1. Taxonomy (GTDB): domain Bacteria; phylum Actinomycetota; class Coriobacteriia; order Anaerosomatales; family SLCP01; genus SKKZ01. The sequence goes on from SKKZ01000243.1 coordinate 3,886, forward strand.
CCGGATCCGCCGCGCAGCCCGGAGATGTAGTCGAGCATCCAGCGACCGGTCTGCTTCTCGAAGAAGGAGGCGTCGCCCGAGAC
>SKKZ01000042.1 GCA_007123455.1 Coriobacteriia bacterium
CCGCTTCTCGGCACGTCGAGGCCGATGCGTTCCATTGCCTCGGCGAAGAGTTTCCGGTCCTCGCCCTTCTTGATGACGTCGAGCTTCGCCCCGATGAGCTCGACACCGTATTCGTCGAGGACCCCGGACTCGGCAAGTGCGACCGCACAGTTCAAACCGGTCTGCCCGCCGAGGGTGGGCAGCAAGGCGTCGGGGCGCTCCTTCTCGATCACCTTGCGGACGAACTCCGGCGTCACCGGCTCGACATAGGTGCGGTGCGCGAGCTCCGGATCGGTCATGATGGTCGCCGGGTTGGAGTTCACCAGCACCACCTCGTAGCCGTCGTCACGCAGGACCTTGCAGGCCTGTGCACCGGAGTAGTCGAACTCACAGGCCTGGCCGATGATGATCGGGCCGGAACCGATCACCAGGATCTTGTGGATGTCATCGCGACGGGGCACTCATACTCCTCTGTTCGGCTAATGGACGATCAGTACCGGACAAGATGCCTGACGCACGAGCGTGAGCGAGACGCTGCCGAGAAGCGCTTCGGTGAGCGGACCCCTGCCACGCGTGCCGGCTACCACACCGGAAGCGCGTCGCTCGTCGATCTCCTCGAGGGCCACCTGGCCGGGATCGCCCTGTCGGACGACCGCATGCGCCGAGATGCCCTTCTGGGCGGCCATGTCTGTCATGTTGCGCAGCTGGACCTCGGCACCTTGTTCGGCTTTGCGCAGGGCTTCCCCTTCGAGTGAGGGATCGAGCGCGTGTACGAGATAGAGCGTGGATACGCTGCCGGGCGGCAGGTCGAGCAGGGTCATCAGTGCACGTGTCGATGCGGCCGAGAAATCAGTCGTCAGCACGAGCGCGCGTCCGAACACGCGGGCGAGATCAGCCGGGTCGTCAACGGTCGCCAGGAGGCTGAAGCGCACCATGAGTGTAGGTACTTCAGCGTTCACGATGACCTCCTCGGACACCGATCCGGCGACGAGGCGCTCCATCGCACCCTTGCCGTGTGAGCCGCACACGATCGCGTCGACATTCGCCTCCGCCGCAAGACCCAGAAGTCCCTCCGAGGGCTCCATTCCGCTGGCTACGCGCACCTCGACCTCGATATTGGCCTCGGTCAGAGGGCCCGAAGCTCCCTTGAGCGCCTCCCGGGCCCGTTCCACCTCGGCAGCGATGACCGGTCCTTCCATGCCAGCTGCTTCGACGACGTGGCCGAGCACCACCCGCTTCACCCCGAGGGCGGGCAGCCCCACGGCGAACCAGGTCATCAGGTCGAACTCGGGACTGAAATCTGCCGGGATGAGCACGCTGCGGATCATGTCGGCCTCCCCTAGGTCGCGGGCGTCAGATACTCGGTCCGGCCGTCCATCATCGCCGTGAACGAGCCGAACAGGTACCGGGAATCATGCGGCCCGGGGGCCGCCTCGGGGTGATACTGGACGGAAAACGCCGATGCATCGAGCAGTCGAATGCCTTCGGTGGTCATGTCGTTGAGGTTCACGTGCGTGAGCTGCACCCGGCCGAAGCGCTCCGAGCGTACGACCGGCGCAATACCCGCGCCGACCCAGGCGCCGAGATCCGATGCGTCCAGATCCACTCCGCCCGACTCCTCCGGAACCAGGGGGCCGATGGAGCCGAAGTCCACGCAGAAGCCGTGATTCTGGCTTGTGATCTCCACGCGACCCGTGACCAGATTCTTCACCGGCTGGTTTCCGCCCCGATGCCCGTACTTGAGCTTGTATGTGGAGCACCCGACCGCCAAAGACAGCATCTGGTGTCCGAGACAGATGCCGAAGACCGGTACGGTGCCGATGAGTTCGGTAACAGTCCCGTAGAGGTAGTCCACGGCGGCGGGGTCACCGGGACCGTTCGCGAGGAAGACACCGTCGGGCCCGTACGCCATGATGTCGGCCGCACTGGTCGCAGGCGGCACCACCACGACCTCGCAATCCGCCTCGGCGAGTCGGCGCAGGATGTTGTATTTGATGCCGGAGTCGACCGCGACGACACGATACCGTGGGTTGACGGGCAGGACGCCTGTGTCGACCGGCAGTCCTTCAGGTTCTTCGCTCCCCCACCGGTAGGGTCCGCTCACCGCCACCCCGGCTACGAGGTCACGTCCCGACAAACCGGGAGAAGCAGCCGCCTTTGCCACCAGCGAGGCAGGATCGAGGTCGACGGTCGAGAGCACCGCGCGCATCGCACCGGCCTCACGGATGTGACGGGTCAGCCGACGCGTGTCGATACCTTCGACGGCGACGACACCGTGCCGGGCAAGGAAGGAGCCCATCGTTTCCTCGGCACGCCAGTTCGAGGACAGTTCGGAGAGCTCACGTACGACGAAGCCGGCCGCGAAGACTCCGCGCGACTCCATGTCGGCACCGTTTGCACCGTAGTTGCCGATATGCGGCATCGTCATCGTGACGATCTGACCGGCGTACGAGGGGTCGGTGATGACCTCCTGGTATCCCGACATCGAAGTGTTGAAGACGACCTCACCCGCGGTCTCGCCTGGGGCACCGCAGGAGCGCCCGGCAAACAGGGTGCCGTCTTCGAGTGCGAGAAGAGCGGGCGTGTCGGTCACTCAGTCGACCACCTTTCCGTTCTTCAGGGCGAAGCGGCCCTCGACGAGGACTTCAGTCGCCTTTCCGAGCAGTGTAGCGCCGAGGAACGCCGAGTTCGATGATTTCGACGCGAACCACTCCTCCGTCACCTCGACCCTCGCCTCGGGATCGATGATCGTGAGATCGGCTACGGCGCCCGCCTCGAGGCGAACGTCCGGCAGCTTGAAGGCCGCACGCGGAGCATGCGCCATGACGCGCACGAGATCGGACCATCCGAGACGACCCGGTTGAACGAGGTATGTGATCATGAGCGAGAGCGCCGTCTCAAGACCCGTGGTGCCGAATGGCGCGAGCTCGAACTCCAGCTGCTTCTCGTGTCGCGCATGAGGTGCATGATCGGTCGCGACACAGTCGATCGTGCCATCGAGCAGCGCCTCGACAAGCGCCTCCCTGTCTTCCGTGGTGCGCAAGGGAGGGTTCATCTTGAGGTTCGTATCGTATGTGCGGCTGATAGCGTCCTCGTCGAGGAACAGATGGTGTGGCGTGACCTCGGCGGTGACCGCCACCCCCCTCGCCTTTGCCGAGCGTACGAGTTCCGCCGAGCCGGCGGTGGAGAGGTGCGCGAGGTGCAGGCGGCACCCGGTCAGCTCGGCAAGACGGATGTCGCGCGCGACGGCGATCTCCTCGGCAGCCGCCGGCCACCCCGGCAGCCCGAGCCGCGTCGAGACGACACCCTCGTTGACGACACCTCCGCCGGCGAGCGATTCGTCCTCGCAGTGACTGACGACCACGGTGTCGAAGGCCTTCGAGTACTCCATGACCCTGCGCATCATGCCGGCGTCCTGGACGCCCCTGCCATCGTCGGAGAACGCGACGGCACCCTCGGCCACCATGTCGCCGATCTCCGCGATCGACTCGCCACCCTGCTCCGCCGTGAGTGAGCCCACGGGGTGAACGCGCACGACACCGGTCTCGACGGCACGCTCCACGAGGAACCGGACCTTGGAGCCGGTATCGCAGATCGGCGAGGTGTTGGGCATCGCGCAGACGGCCGTGAACCCCCCGTGCGCCGCTGCTCGCGTACCCGACGCAACTGTCTCTTTGTCCTCCCGGCCCGGCTCGCGCAGGTGCGTGTGCAGATCCACGAGGCCCGGTACGACGATCTTTTCCGCGCACTCGACCGTCACACCTTTCGGGACCGTGAGGTCTTCGCCGATCTCTACGATACGACCGTCCCGGATAATCATGTCGGCGACCTCGTCGAGGTCCACCGAGGGATCGACGAACCTGCCGTTCTTAAGCAGCAGCGCCACCGCTCTCACCTCCCAGCAACAGGTACATTACGGCCATGCGCACAGCGACACCTGCGTTGACCTGGTCGAGTACGATCGCCCGCGGGGAGTCGGCCAC
>SKKZ01000044.1 GCA_007123455.1 Coriobacteriia bacterium
ACTCCTTTCATAGGGCCAGGGGTCGAGTATAGCCTGAGGTCGATGTGTCGGGGTATGAACACTCCTGAGCGCGGCAATCGCGTGCACCGACCAGGGGAGGGCCCCATGGCCGACAAGAGTAACGACAGCACCATCGAGCATCACGACAGCGACGCGACCGTCATCGCGCCGTCCACGGAGTTCGCACAGACGGCCGTGATCGCTGGCATGGAGCGCTACCGGGAGCTCTACGATCGCTCGGTGAGTGATCCTGACGGGTTCTGGCTCGAGATGGCGTGTGAGCACCTCGACTGGATGAAGGAGCCTACCGTCGCGCTGGAGGGGAGCTTCAAGGATCTCGATTACACCTACTTCGCCGACGGGACACTCAACGTGTCCGCCAACTGTCTCGACCGTCATCTGTCCACGTGGCGGCGGAACAAGGCCGCGCTCATCTGGGAGGGCGACGACGGCTCGACGCGCACCTACACCTACCAGCAGCTCCATCATGAGGTGAGCCGTTTCGCCAACGTGTTGCGCAAGAAGGGTATCGAGCGAGGAGACCGGGTAGCCCTCTACCTGCCGATGATTCCGGAACTGCCCATCGCCATGCTTGCCTGTACGAGGATCGGAGCCATCCACTCGGTCATCTTCGGCGGCTTTTCCTCCTCGGCTCTCAGGGGCCGGATCCAGGACTGCGGGGCAAAGATGCTTATCACGGCCGACGAGGGCATCCGCGGGGCCCGCAAGGTGGCGCTCAAAGTCGCTGCCGACGAGGCGCTCTTCGAGTGTCCGAGTGTCGAAGCGTGTGTCGTCGTCAAGCGGGGTGCTGGTGATGTCGACATGGAACCGGGTCGCGACACCTGGTGGCACCACGAGGTGACCGCTCCGGAGGTGCGCCGGCCGTGTGTTCTCGAGGAGATGGCTGCCGAGGACCCGCTCTTCATCCTCTACACGTCAGGTTCGACGGGCACGCCGAAGGGCGTGCTCCACACGACTGCCGGATACCTTCTGTATGCGACGCTCACCTTCAAGACGGTCTTCGACTACCATGACGAGGATGTTTTCTGGTGCACCGCCGACATCGGCTGGGTCACCGGCCATTCCTACATCGTCTACGGCCCGCTTGCGGCCGGCGCGACAGCACTGATGTTCGAAGGTGTGCCGACCTATCCGGACCCGGGACGCTTCTGGGCGGTCGTGGAGAAGTACCGCGTCAACTCCTTCTACACGGCTCCGACCGCCATACGTGCCCTTATGCGTCACGGGGATGGGTGGCCTGCACGCTACGACCTCTCGAGCCTCAGGTTGCTCGGCACGGTCGGCGAACCGATCAATCCCGAGGTCTGGCAGTGGTACCGGCGGACGATCGGCCGGGACGAGGTTCCCGTTGTCGACACGTATTGGCAGACCGAAACGGGCGGATTCCTGATCACGCCGTTCCCCGGTGCCACCCCGCTGAAGCCCGGCAGTGCCAGTGTGCCGTTCTTCGGCGTGAATCCGGAGGTGCTGCGCGAGGACGGGAGCGAGGCCGAGGCCGGCGAGGGCGGCTACCTCGTGGTGCGCGACCCGTGGCCGGGGATCCTCCGCGGCACCTGGGGCGACTCGGACCACGCGCGGATGCGTGAGGTCTACTTCGAACGCTTCCCGGGCGTGTACTTCACCGGTGACGGGGCGCGGGTGGACAGCGACGGCTACTACTGGCTTCTGGGTCGCGTGGACGATGTCATCAACGTCTCGGGTCACCGTATGGGCACCGCTGAGGTGGAAAGCGCACTCGTCAGTCACGATGCCGTCTCGGAGGCCGCAGTGGTGGGTTTCCCGCATCCGGTAAAAGGAGAGGGAATCCATGCGTTCGTGCTCCTTCGCGACGGGCAACACCCGTCCGAGGATCTCGCCACCATCCTCTCAGGTCACGTGCGCAAGCTGATCGGTCCCATCGCGAAGCCCGACCGCATACAATTCGCGCGCGACCTTCCAAAGACCCGTTCGGGCAAGATCATGCGTCGTATTCTGCGCAAGCTGGCGGCCGGAGAGCGTGACATGGAGGCGTTCGGCGACGTATCGACGCTTGCGGATCCCAAGGTGGTAAAGGAACTCCTGGAGGGCGCAGATACGTACTGAGGCGGTCAGGACGTGCGCGGGTCCCAGAAGACGTCCCTGACCCCGTAGACGTGGTTCGCATAGCGCGCCATCGTGAAGAGCAGGTCCGAGAGCCGGTTCAAGAACTGCAGCAAGATGGCGTCGACCTCGTCTGGTTGTTCGGCGGCCAGGTCGAGCGCTCTGCGCTCGGCACGTCTGACGACCGTGCGCGCGATGTGAAGTCGGCATGCTTCCTCGCACCCGCCGGGCAGGACGAAGTGGTCTATCTCGCCGACGGCATCAGTGAGATCGTCGATCCAGGACTCGAGCTGTGCGATGTCCTCAGGGCGTATCGCAGGCGACTTCGTTCGCCCTGCACGCACGTCGGCGGGGGTGGCGAGCAGGCTCGAGCAATCGAAGAGCCGGTGCTGGACGAAGTTGAGCATGATGTCGAGGTGCAGTTCGTCGTCGGCGGCCACCTCGAGGGCGGCCCGGGCGTGGCCCACACAGCTATTGGCCTCGTCGACGGCTCCGCACGCTTCGACACGCGCACTGTTCTTCGCGATGCGGGAGCCTCCTGCAAGAGAGGTCTCACCTGCGTCACCGGTGCGTGTGTATATCTTCGTCATGGCCGCCTCCCGGACCTCGAGTGCTTTCGGAACGACTATACCGCTTCCGGCCAGGCCGCCTGCGAGCACCCGCCTGCAGGGCCTCCGGCGTCTCCTAGAGTTCCCGCAGGCGCATGGCGAGCTGACCGAGGGCTCCGGCCCGGGCCTGTTCGACGTGCCCGAGGCGCAGGACGTCTTCGGCCCAGCCCGCGCGTGAGGTGGCCGTCAGAGAGCGGACGTCGAGGCCGCTCTCAGCGACCGCCCGTGCGATGTCGTAGAGGAGGCCGACGCGGTCGGGTGCCCTGATTCGCAAGGCGGCACCGTGGTCGTCCTCATCGATGACCGCCTCGACCGGTGCACCGGCGTTTCGCGGGTAGTGTCGACGTCGCTCTCCGAGACGGACCGAGAGGGCAAGACGCCCGGCGAGGGAGGCGGAGAGAAGGCGCTCGAGCCGTGTCCAGGTGTCGGCGCCCAGCGGAGCGAGTGTGGCCGACGTGACCACGAACGTGTCCAGCGCGACCCCGCTGTTCGTGGGCGCGGAGTGTGCTGCGAGGATATCGAGACCCGCCAGCGCGAATGTCCCCGCAATCGTTGCTAGCAAGCCGGGACGGTCGGCGGCCGCGATGGTGACCCGGAACGACCCGGGTATCGGTCCGTTGCCGACAGCGAGAGCGTGAGCTCCGGGCGTCGCGTCGGAGACGACCCGGTCGACGAGCTCCTCATAGCGGTCGTGTCCGAACAGGCGGACGACATCGCGCGCGTGTGCTGCGTCGGACGACAGTGCAGTGTCGAGGCGGCTCACCAGTGTGCCGACGAGGGCCGCATGCCAGGCGGTCCACGCGCCGGGACCCGTGGCGCGAGAGTCGGCCACGGACAGCACATGCAGAGGGGCAACCAGTTCGCGATCACCGAGGACCCGGGCCACCGATTCGACCTCGGCCGGATCGTCGAGGTCGATGTTGGAGGCAGCGGAGGTCAGGGCCAGGTGATGGAGTACGAGTCGGGCCACGTCGGCAGCTTGCTCGTCGGAAAGATCGAACCGGGTCGCCGCAGCACGGCCTGCCCCGGCACCACGCTCCTCGTGGCCGGGTCCGGGTTCGACCTTGCCAACGTCATGAGCCAGGCTGGCCACCATGAGCGGTCGCGTGTCCTGGATCTGTCGGGCCGAGGCGGCGAGCACGGGGTCCTCGAGATCGCCGGAGCGTGCCCGCGCCACGATCTCCGCTGCCTCAGTGACACATGCGAGTGAGTGGGCTCCTACGGTGAGGGTGTGGGCGATGCC
>SKKZ01000137.1 GCA_007123455.1 Coriobacteriia bacterium
GGCGTTGCAGTTCAGGCAGGACGTGTACCGCTTCATCTACGAGCATCGGAAGCTCGAGTTCGCCAAGTCACAGGTCGATCTGCGCCAGGTGACACCCGAGTCCATGGATCCCTATCCGGGACCGTTTATCTCCTCGGGGGTATCATGGCGCGCGGTGCTCACCGCGCTGCTGCACGGGACCTCGCGCAAGGAGGGCGGGCGCTATCTGAGGACCGTACGTGTGGCACTTACAGAGGCATCCGATTACGCTCGCGAGCACTGCCAGCACTACTTCGATTTCCAGCGCAGGTGGCCGATCCTCATGGACCGGATATGGGACGATGTCGCGCTCAAGCCGCTCTTCATGGGCGAGCGACGACTCGACCGTGGCACGATCACCGGCCGATTCCCGGTTGTTCGGAGCGAAGAGCGGCCGTGAGCGGCTCGTTGCTGGCCGCTCTTGTGGGCCTCGGAGCCGGGATCCTGTCCGGTGCCTTCGGTGTCGGCGGGGGGGTCGTGACGATGCCGGCGATACGCATGCTGCTCGGATACCCTGAACTCATCGCGATCGGCACGCCGCTGCCCGTCATACTGCCCACCGCAGTAGCGGGGGCCCTCATGCACCTGCGCCAGGGGACGGCGGAGCTCAAGACCGGACTCGCGGTAGGGTTGTGGGGCGTTCCGTTCGCCGTTGCAGGCGCGTTCCTCACCCGCGCTGTCGGCGGCACGGTAGTCCTCATCATCGCCTCGGCGGTCATCGTGGTCGTCGCGGTCGACATGATGCGCGCGCACCGGAGCAAGGCCGAAGTCGAGAAGCCGGTGCCGGCCCGCGGGCCGGTGCGGACCGCGCTCGTCGGCATGACGACAGGCCTGTACTCGGGCTTCCTCGGCCTTGGCGGTGGATTCATCCTCGTTCCGATGCTCTACCGTTTCTTCGGCTTCCCGATGAAGCGCGCCGCCGGGACGAGCCTCATAGCGGTCGCCGTCTTCGCGATCCCGGGGTCGGTGACGCACTGGACGCTTGGTCACGTCGATATCCCGCTGGCGCTCGCTCTGATCGTCGGGGTGCTGCCCGGTGCAGTGCTCGGGGCGAGGATCGCGTACGTGAGCGGCGACCGCGCGCTTCGTCTGGCGTTCGCGACCTTTCTCGCTCTCGCGGGAGTCATGATGGGTCTCAGCGAGGCGGGCGTGCTGTGAGATCGGGAGTCCTGTGCACGGCGTCCGACAGCGAGGCCGACGCGATCTGGCCGGCACTCGATGCCACGCACGTGTTCGACTCCTACGACGATCTTCAGCGGTTTCGCGCCGACGGAGCGTGGAAGGTGCAGGTCACCGAGCGCGGTGAAGCGGTCGTCCTCGAACGATGGCGCTCGCATCTTGATGTCCTTGCCATGCTGGGAGTGTGGTGCTCGAGGCGCAGGGTACCGGAGCTCGTCCAGCAGGTGCGTCGGATCGCGTCGGCACGAGGATACGGCCGGCTCCTCAGTCCCATGGTCGACACCGCTCTGGCGGCATCGTACGAGCGCGCCGGTCTTGCGGTCCACACCAGGATAGTCACGCTTCGCCGCGACCGTCGAGGTTGGAATTCCGGGGAGCCGACGATGGCAGAGGGCATGCATCTCCGTCGTGCCCGCAAGGACGACCTCCCCGGGCTCGTGCAGCTCGATTCGGAGTGTTTCGACGACTTCTGGCGATATGATGGTGAGCGCCTGGCACGCTACTTGGCGAAAGACCGCATGGTGGTCGCGGAGAGTTCGCACGAGGTCATCGGCTATACTCTGGCAACGACCGTCCGGGGAACCGGGACCATCGGACGTCTCGCGGTCAGCCCGTCGGCTCGACTGCGGGGTGTCGGTGAGACGCTCCTGATCGATGCACTCGGGTACCTGTTTCGGGCGGGTGCGGAGGCGGTGAGCCTGTGCACCCAGGAAGGGAACCTGGCCTCACGGGCACTTTACCGAAAGGTCGGGCTGATGGAACTCGACAGCCGACTAGTGTTGCTGAGCGGGCCGACCGGCTGATGATTCGGAGTTCGGGACCAGAAGTGAGAAGGCGGTCATGACGCCGAGGCGCACCATACTCTTCGATTCGTTGCTGCTATTCGCGGTCACCGTGCTTGCGGTCATAGCGGCGTGGGTTCTCATAGCGGCGACGCCTCCGCGCTGGGTACTCCTGATGTCGATGGGCGGGTTGACGCTGATAGCGATGGGCAGTGTCATCGCTCGCTGGATAAGTCGGCCCGACCACCTGAAGGCGATGCATTCCGACCAGATCCTGCAAATCGCCAACGAGTCACTCTCCTACCTGCGCAAGGGTCTCGATTCCGAGACCGCAGGGGCGGTATGCCGGCTCGCGCTCGAGCAGTCCGAGGCGGCGGCGGTCGCCATCACCGACAGGGAAGCCATCCTCGGTTTCGCTGGCCTCGGAGAAGATCATCATGCCGTCGGTGGACCGATACTCACCCGGGCGACGCGCGAAGCGATCGAGCTCAACGAGCATCGGATCCTCGAAAGCAAGGCCGACATCGGGTGTCCCGAACGGACCTGCCTCCTTCGTGCGGCGATCGTGGTCCCGCTCGAGATGCAAGACCACCCCGTGGGATCACTGAAGTTCTACTACACGACCCCGCGCCTGCTCAATGAGACGCAGGTCACGATGGCCGAGGGGCTCGCGCGCCTTCTCTCGACGCAACTCGAGCTATCCGAACTCGACCGGCAGACCGAGCTGGCGTGCCGAATGGAGCTCAAAGCGCTTCAGGCACAGATACATCCGCACTTTCTCTTCAACACCATCAACACCATCGCGATGCTGATCCGCACCGATCCCGAGAAAGCGCGCGTCCTGCTCCGTGAGTTCGCCTGGTTCTACCGCCGGACCCTCGAGGCGAGCGACGAACTCATCCCGCTCGGCAAGGAGATGGAGTACGTGCGTACCTACCTCCACTTCGAGACCGCACGATTCGGTGACCGGATCGAAGTGGCCGAGGCTGTCGATCCTTCCACCCTCGATGTGCTCGTGCCGGCATTCGCGGTCCAGCCCGTCGTCGAGAATGCCATCCAGCATGGCATGAGACCCGAGGGCGTCCTCAGTATCGGCGTGGAGGCTTCTCGGTCCAACGGGCGTATCGAGATCCTGGTCTCCGACGACGGGGTAGGCATCAAGCCCGAGTACGTTACGCGTGTGCTCGAACCGGGATTCGGCCAGGGGCTAGGAATCGCACTCAAAAACGTGGACGATAGGCTCAAGGGTCACTACGGGCCCGATTCGGGGCTCATCGTATCGAGCGAGTTCGGCCGCGGAACCCGCGTCCTGATTACGATCGTGCCCGACCGTCTCTCCCAGGGAGGTGGAGATGGCGCTCAAGGCTCTGGTAGTCGATGACGAGGCTCCGGCCCGGTCCGAGCTCCGTTACCTTCTCGGCGAGGCGGGCGGGGTCGAGGTGGTAGGGGAGGCCTCAAACGCCTCCGAGGCATTCCAATTGATCAAAGCCATCCCGTACGACGTGGTCTTCCTCGATATCGACATGCCCGGACTTTCCGGCGTGCAGCTCGCCGAGGCCCTGGCGGAACTCGAGCGCCAGCCATCGATCGTGTTCGTAACCGCCCACAGCGAGCATGCTGTGAAAGCCTTCGAGGTCGCGGCCGCGGACTACCTCGTCAAGCCTGTTGAGCTCGATAGGCTGCGTGTCGCCATCGAGCGCCTGGCACCCGCCGAGCCCGAGGGCGCGCGGGTCGAGCGCATTCCCGTGGAGAAGGCCGGGAAGAAGCTGCTACTCCAGGTCGACGACATCTACTACCTGATGGCCAAGGATGACTACTCGTATCTTCACACGGACGCCGAGCGGTATCTCTCGACGATTTCACTCGCGCAACTCGAGAGACGACTTGCAGCAAGCGGCTTCTTCCGTGTCCACCGGCGCTACCTCGTGAATCTCACCCAGGTCCGTGAGGTGGTCCCGATGTACGGGGGGACCCTGCTGCTGACCCTCAGCGATCGCGAGGGGACGCAGGTTCCGGTGTCTCGAAGGCGGGTGCCGGCGCTCAAGAAGGCCCTGGGGCTGTAGGAGTGCACATCGGCATTCAGGCAACCATCGGCGTGATCTCTGACACGCATGGCCTGCTCCACCCCTGCGTGCCCGAGTTCTTCGATGGAGTCGACCTGATCGTTCATGCAGGCGACATCGGTGGCCTCCAGGTGTTGATCGAGCTCGAGGCAATCGCTCCTGTGGTCGCGGTGAGAGGCAATACCGACCACGGCCCATGGGCGACCGGCCTTCCACTTCAGGCTTCGTTCTCTGTGGGTACCGTGCGTGGTATAGCCGTTCATGACCTCGCGGGCGTTGAGCTGCCTGCTTCAACCGAGGTGGTTGTGAGCGGGCACACCCACCGTGCGATAGTGAAGCGTCGTGACGGCGTGCTGTACGTGAATCCCGGCTCCGCCTCCCACTCTCGCCCCCGCACCGGCTCCGAGAGCGTCGCTCTGGTTAGCGCGGCTCCAGATGGGCTCACCGCCCGGATCGTGCGGCTCTGACCGCTCGCGCAGGTCGCCGTGGCCCCCGCCACTGGCATCTCATCTCCGGCGAACGGTTCTCTCGAGTCGGTGAGCGGCTCAGAGACCTACAGTGCGTGCATCGTGCGGCCACGTACCGCCCAGATTCCCCTCTTGCCGACGCGTACACCCCGTATGCCACAGGATTGTCGTCGCACGTTCGCTCGGGGCCTAGGGTGAACGTGAGACGTGCTGATCCGGGGATCGTGGGGTCTCCGGCAAAGGGAGGTGAATCGCATGAAGGTCTGCATCAGAGGCGCAGCCGAGGACGTCAAGCTCGGCGACATCCAGGAAGTATGTGTCGACGTGGATCGGATACTGGTTCCTACCGATGGCTCGGAGCCGTCGGTGGCAGCCACGGAGTTCGCGGTCGTTATGGCCAAGACATTCGGCGCCACACTCAGGGCAGTCTATGTGGACACCGGATACGAGCAGCTCGAGTATCCGGAGGAGGCGATGGACGAAGAGCTGTTCGAGGGAGTGCATCCCTCGATCAAGGGACTCGCCATCGCGAAGACGATGTGCGAGCGCAACGACGTCGCATGTGAGGTCGAGGTCATCAAGGGTGGCGTTGCGAAGCGTATCGTCGCCGATGCCATCGAATGGGAAGCGGACATGATCGTGATCGGCGATACCGGCCGGACCGGCTTGAAGCGCATCGCGCTCGGTTCGGTCGCGGAGACCGTCGTCAAGGGCTCACCGATACCGGTGCTGGTCGTCAAGTTCGACTGATCCCGCGGTCTTGCGACCGCATGTCATGTTGGAGCCGCCTTCGGGCGGAGAAAGTGAAGGAGGTGTAGGAGATGGCGAGCAGCACAGATGAGAGGATCTTTCAGACCACCAGCCGTGGCGTGCAGATGATGCACGGGGACCACATCGACACTGTCGAGAGTGTCGATGTGGTGTTCAGGGCACAGCGCAAGCTGAGCTTCTCGTTCGCAGCCGTGTTCTTCATCGTGACCCTCTCCATTCCGGCGATGTCGGTTTGGTGGGAGCCTTGGTATGCCGTGGAGATATGGGGCGGCTTCACCGCGAACTATCTGTTCGTGTCCCTGCTCTACTACGTGTTCCTCTGGGTCATGGCCTATACGTACATCAAGAAGGCTGACAAGCTCGATGCCAGCCTGGGCGACCTCGCGGACGAGATAGCCGCGAAGACGGCTGCAGAGGCGGCGGGGGGTGAGCAGCGTGGGTAACCTGAACGTTGTCGCAATCATCATGGTTATCATCGTCACGGTGTTCACCGTCGGACTTGCAATCCTCGTCCGTCGCTTCACCCGTACTACCGCCGATTTCTATCTTGCAGGACGCAAGGTCGGCACGTTCGCGAATGCGTCTGCCATCTCGGGCGACTACCTCTCGGCTGCATCGTTCCTCGGTGTCGCCGCCGCCGTGTACGCGTCGGGTCTTGACGGTGTATGGTTCGCTGCGGGCTTCGCCGGCGGCTTCATCGTCGTGGTCCTGTTCATCGCCTCTGCGCTCCGGCGTTTCGGCGAGTACACCGTGGCCGACTTCGCATACGGGCGGTTCGGTTCGAATCGCATCCGCCTTGTGACGGTGGTCATGGTCCTGCTCACAAGCCTCTTCTACATGGCGCCGCAGATGTACGGTGCCGGAACGACGTGGACGGTGCTCGTAGGTGCGGGTATCTTCGGACTCTCCCCCTACAACACCGGCGTCCTGATCGTCGCCGCTATCATCATGTTCTATGTAGCGGTCGGCGGCATGAAGGCGACGACACTCAACCAGATCTTCCAGTTCTGGTGGTTGTGGACCGCGATGTTCCTGGTCGTCGTGTTTGCTTTCACCGTCGGCAACTTCAACTATCCCCAGGCGCTCCAAGAGGTCACGGACGAGGACCTTCTCGACGTGCGTACCGTGACGGTCGCACAGCTGACAGAGGTCGATCCCGAGACGGGTGAGGCGATGATCGACGGCGTGCGTGAGCGCATGAGTGACAGGGCGCTCGAGCCGGTCGAGGCTGCGATCGAAACTGGCGATCCGGAGGCCACCGTCGGAGTAACACTCCCTGCGCAGAACAAACTGCACACTCTTCGGAAGATGTGGTTCAACGAGCCCGGTCATCGCTATGACGGCCTCAACCAGTTCTCGATGGTGCTCGCACTTGTCCTCGGTACCGCAGGTCTGCCACACATTCTCAACCGCTACTACACGAACCCGTCCGGGCAGGCCGCTCGCCGGTCGACCTTCTGGGTCCTCGTGTTCATCGGGACGTTCTACATCCTCGCACCGATCGCCGGTCTCGCCGGCAAGCTCATCATCGATGACGCGTGGCGCGCAGGAATGGCACCGGAGAACGCAGCGTATGTCGACGGCCTGCTCGTGCGGTCGGACGCGCTCATGCCGACAATCGCGCAGATCCTCGGCGGTGAGTGGCTGATGGGTGCGGTCGCGGCTGGCGCGTTTGCGGCGATGTTCTCGACGACCGGCGGTCTGCTGATCGCCTCGGCCTCGGCCGTCGGCCACGATGTCTACGAAAAGTACGTGAATCCGGACGCCCCCGAGATCAAGCGAGTCATCGTGGGCAAGGCCTCGGTACTCTTCTTCTCTCTCGTCGCGCTCGGCATCGGCTTCGGCATCCCGGCAGCTGGCCTGGACGTGGCGTATCCGTCGCTGATCGCGATGATGGTGACGTGGGCGTTCTCGCTCGGCGCCGGCGCGTTCGTACCGATGCTGCTCACAGGTATATGGTGGCGACAGACCACCGAGCGCGGAGCCATCACCGGCATGATCGTCGGCGGCGGCGGCTCGCTCTTCTTCATCATCATGAACATCCTCAATCAGACGGGACGGCTTGGCGCCGAGGGCATCCTGCCCTTCCTCGGGAGCCTGACCTTCCCGACCATATTCACGTTCCCGGCAGCTGTGCTCGCCATCATCATCGTGAGCAAGATCGACGGCCAGTTGCCCAAGAACGTCGACGAGATCTGGATGCGTATCCACGGGACCGCCAGCGAGCGGCACGAGAAGGATATGGGGACGGACAAGGCTTCCGGCGTGTTCTCGAGCGGCCAGAAGTAACCACACGACAAGACGCTCCTTCCCCGGGGAGCTTCTTGGACTCGCGGACCCGGCCCCTACGTCCCAGGGGTCGGGTCCGCACCCACGAGCGGGCGCACCGGCGACGGCGCGCCCGCTCGTGGGTGTCTACGATCCGGAGTCGCGTGGCCCTGCCAGGGCACGAGCGACAGCGGCAAGCGCGGCCGGCTCCTCGGCGGGAAGGTCGAGGCGAACAACGGGTCGGCCGTGGGAGGCCAACGTGACGAGGTCTCCTTCCGCCTGCGCCCTGTAGAGCTGTGCGAGCGAGAAGGGCTCGCCCGGTATCGTGCAGTCTGCCCGGTCCCGGGTGGTGAGGATCAGGAATGCACCGTTCCCGGGGCCCCCCTTGTGGAGCTGCCCGGTGGAGTGCAGGTATCGGGGACCCACTTCGAGGCACACCGGCACACCGTGTCGGGAGGACACGGCAGCAGCGGCATCGCGGATCGGAGCAAGAAGACTCTCGTCGTCGGCCAGATAGGCGAGGATGGCCAGGTAGCTCCCGGGGTCGAGCGCACCGAGGAGGGGAGCGAGAGCATCGGCTAGATCGGAGGAGGAGTTCTCTTCGGCAAGCGCACCTGCAGCGGTCACCCATACCCCATCGATATCGGCGCTCGCCGCAGGCACGGTCACACTTCCATCGAGCACGCCGGCGGTTGCACGCTTCGCCTCGGCTACATTGGGCTCGTCGAACGGGTTGACCCCCATGAGCACGCCGGTCAGGGCCACGGCGAACTCCCAGCGCACGAACTCAGCGCCGATCGCGATGGGTTCGCTCAGCACGTATTCCATGACGGGGACTCCGGCACCTCGTGCCACCTGTGCGTGTGTAGCCGCTGCCTCGTCACCTTCGCCACGGACGACGACGAGTGCCCGGTCAGCTCCGTAAGCGGCGACGGGCACTCTGCCGTCCTCGAGCACGGGAACGATGCCGGTGCCTTCTTTGCCTGTCGACTCTGCGACGAGTTGCTCGACCCACAGGCCGAAGGAGCGGTATGTCGCCGAAGACACGAGAGTGAGCTTGTTGCGGCCGGCCGAGAGGGCATCCGCCATCCAGGCGGCGAGTTCTGCGCCCGGGTTCGTCTCCGCCGGACCGTGGCACGCCTGCTCCATGCCGCGCGCGTGCTCGACCAGTGCGGGAACGTCGAGGCCGACGAGGCCTGCCGGCACGAGACCGAACACCGAGAGAGCCGAGAACCTGCCCCCGACATTGGCCGGCGCAGTGATGGCCACTCGCATCACGTCCTTCTGGCGCCGGGATTCGAGGGGTGTCCCTGCGTCGGTCACCACGATGAAGCGCTTGCCTGCGGCGACTCTACCCAGGTCCGCATCCATCCACTCCCTGAAGATCGCATAGAGCGAGAGGGGTTCGATGGTCGTGCCCGACTTGCTTGCGAGGACAAATGCGGTGGTCCGGGGCTCGAGCCGTGACAGTGATTCCGCCACAGTGGTCGGGGAGGTGGTGTCGAGAACGTGCAGAACGGGAGCCTCTCCCGCAGGGCCGATGACCGAGCTCATGACGAGCGGTGCCAGCGAGGAGCCTCCCATGCCGAGCAGCACGACGTCGGTCACACCGTCGTGTGCGATCTCGGAGGCGAGACTCTCTATGAGAGGGAGCCGGGACACCGCTTTGTCGGCCAGGTCGGTCCATCCGAGACGCTGACTGATCTTCTGCCGCATGTCGATATCGTCTGAGAAGAGGGTGGGGTCGCGGTTCACAAGGCGTGTGATCGCGTCAGCCTCGAGTAGACGTGTCATAGCGTCCATCGGACACCTCCGTGGCTAGGGTCGTGCTGCATCAGCTCCGAGTATACCCGCTCATTTCCCGGTCGCATCGCCGCTGACAGGCTCGTCGGAGGCGGTGACAGGTACCGGAGGGCCTTCGACCGTCGTCGTTGCAGCGGGTGCGAGCCGAGCCACCATCACACCCGCAGCCACGACCGCCGCACCGCCGAGGAGCGTCGTCGTGCTTGCTCGCTCGCCGAGCAGGAGGGCAGCGAATGCCACCGCACTCACCGGCTCAGCATACGTGAGGATGGCCGCACGGTCGGCAGGAACGAGACGGAGTCCGGTGAGGAACAGCGCGCCGGTAAAGGCGGTGTGGACGATTCCCAGCGTGGCAAGTGCCGCCCACTCGACGGCTCCGACCGGACCGGTCAGCAGGAGCGCAGCGGGAAGAAGCACGGCGGCAGCTACGAGGTACTCGCCGAGCATGTACGTGCTGGCCGGTATGCCCCGGAGCAGGCGTTTGACGAAGACGATGAGCACCGCATACGTGAACGATGATGCGAGAGCGAGGCCGGCACCCAGGAGGTGACGTCCGTCATCGAGGGAGAAGTCCTGGGGCCCGACGATGAGTGCGGTGCCGGCCATGGCCAATACGAGGGGGAGCGCGATTCGACGGTCGAAGGGTTGTCGGGAGACTATCGGATTGAGCACAGCGACGAAGACCGGGCCCAGATAGCCGAGCAGGACGGCGACCGCTACCTTTGTGAGCGTAAGGGCTCCGAGGAAGAGGACCCAGTTGAGCGCGAGCAGTACGCCCATCGCTGCGATGCGCGCTTTGGTGCGGCCCGGCAGGGCGGGTAGCTCACCGAGGCGGCCCTTCAGCGCCAGGTATGCGCCGATGGCGAGCGCAGCGAAGGCCACCCGCCAGAAGACGATCACCGTCGGGTGGGCATCGGTCGCTCTGACAAGCAGCGCGATCGAGCCCCACACGGTCGCTGCGGTAGCGATGCGTGCATACCCGGACGCGGCAGTCGGTCGAAGTAAGGGAGTCACAATCCGGCCGTTCGCGGCACCGGGCCGGCTCAGCAGATTCTCGGCAGCTGTTCGCCTACGAGCATGTCCATGATGCGGGTGGCTCCGAACGAGGTACGAACGTAGACGGTGCCTGCGGGAGATTCGCCGACCTGGCCGATGATCGCAGCATCCTCTCCGTATGGCGCGGAGCGCATCGCCTCGAGCGCCGCCTCGGCCTGGTGAGCAGGAACCACTGCCACCATCTTACCTTCGTTAGCGACCTGGTAGACGTCGTAGCCGAGCATCTCACAAGCGCCGTTGACCTGCTCGCGTACCGGGATGCTCGTCTCGTCGACCGTTATCGAGACAGCCGATGCACCGGCGACTTCGTTGAGTGTCGAGGCCAGTCCGCCACGGGTCGGGTCCCTGAAGCAGCGTACGTCGGGTGCGGCAGCCAGGACCGCGGCGACGAGGTGATTCAGTGGAGCGGCATCGGAGCGCAAGTCGGTCGAGAACTCGAGTCCCTCGCGGGTGGAGACGACCGTGATGCCATGATCGCCGAGAGTCCCCGAGAGCAGGACGACATCTCCGGGGTGGCAATTGGAGCCGGAAAGGGCGACACCGGGCGCGAGCACGCCGACTCCGGCGGTGTTGATGTAGACGCCGTCACCGTGTCCGCGCTCGACCACCTTTGTGTCGCCGGTGACGATGCGTACCCCCGCTTCGTTGGCGGCCTCGTGCATCGAGACGAGAATCCGCCTGAGGTCTGCAATGGGCAGTCCCTCTTCGAGGATGAAGCCGACCGAGAGGTAGAGAGGCCGGGCTCCCGAGGTGGCGACGTCATTGACGGTCCCGCACACGGCGATCTTGCCTATGTCGCCGCCGGGGAAGAAGAGCGGGGAGACAACGTAGGTGTCGGTGGACATAGCGATCCGCCCCTCCGGCACCTCGAGCGACGCGGCATCGTCGAGTGCGGGCGCCCCGGCGTCACCGAAGCCCGTGACGAACACCTCGTCGATGAGTCGGCGCATCAGCGTGCCGCCACTGCCGTGTGCGAGAAGGATCGTATCCTGCGACATGGGGCTCCCGTCCGGGACCGCGGGGAGGTGCGGTGTCCCTAGCTACGATTTGCCGTGATCGGTATAGCGATAGTATGCCGCGCACGAGCCTTCCGACGAGACCATGCACGGGCCGACGGGATGCTCGGGCGTGCACGCGCGAGCGAACAGGCGGCACTCGTAGGGGAGCGTTACTCCGCGCAGCACTTCGCCACACTGGCATCCGGGGGTTTCTTTAGGCGGCTCGGGAGTGACCGGCACCCGCTTGAGGGCGTCGAAGCGCTCGAAGTCCTCGCGGATGACAAGTCCGGTACCGGGGATGACACCGATACCGCGCCACTCGGCGTCGGCAGGCTCGAAGACCTCCTCGATGAGTGCAAGGGCTGTCGGATTACCCTGTTCGGGAACGCCCCGGGTGTATGCGATCTCGACATCCGCCCGGCCTTCGGTGAGTTGCTTGGCGAGCATCCATACGCCCTGGAGCACGTCGACCGGCTCGAATCCGGTGATGACGCTCGGCACGGAGTACTCTTCGGCAAGGAAGCGGTAGGGTTCGAGGCCGATGATCGACGAGACGTGTCCCGGAAGTATGAGGCCCTCCACGGCCACCTCGGGGTCGTTCACGAGAGCACCGAGAGCCGCCGGAACGGTCTTGTGGGCCGAGTAGACCGAGAAGTTGTCGAGCCCCGCCTCTGCGGCACGCTTGATCGCTGCGGCGATGAGCGGAACGGTGGTCTCGAAGCCGACGCCGATGAACACGATCTGTTTCTCGGGCTCACGGTCGGCGAGTGCGAGCGCGTCGAGAGGGGAGTAGACGATCCTCACGTCGCGGCCGTCGGCCTTCTCGCGTGAGAGTGATGAGCGTGAGCCCGGGACCTTCATCATGTCGCCGAATGTAGCGACGATCACGCCGGGCTGGCGTGCGAACTCGATCGCGGTGTCGATGTCGGCGTTGCTCGTGACGCACACCGGACATCCGGGTCCGGAGAGCAGCTTGATCGATTCGGGGAGGATATCACGCAGGCCGTTCTTGGCGATGGCGACCGTGTGTGTGCCACAGACCTCCATGAGGACCATCGGCCGGGTCGCGGTCTCGTGTATCGCCTCGATCAGCCCCCGGGCGACCTGGGGGTCACGGAACCCTGAGAGGTCCACCGGTCAGGCCTGGCTGGACGGGAACATGTCGAGCTGCTTGAGCAGCTCGAGGGTCTCGTTCGCGAATTCCTCATCGACGACCTGGATGGCAAATCCGGCGTGGACCAGTACGTGATCGCCGGCAACGGCCTCCGGGCACAGATCGAGGCTGACATGTCGTGTCACACCCATGATGTCCACCTCGGCCATGTTGTTCTCACCGACGGTCGTCACCCGGGCGGGGATTGCAAGACACATCCGCTACATACCTCCTTCACGCATGGAATGGGCGGCGCGCACTCGGCGCCTCCGTCACACTTCATGCCTTCTCGACCACGCTACGATTCCCTGTCCGAACGAGACCGATCCGTCACTGACCGGGAGGCGAACGTGGGTAATGGGTTCCAGACCTGCGTGGCGGATACCCTGCCATGCACCTTCAAGCACAACACGATTAAGAAAGACTCCTCCTGAGAGGGCCACATAACGTACCCCAGCATCGACAGCAAGAATCTCTCCAACGCTGACTATACAGGCGATGACCGCCCGGTGGAAGCGGGCCGCGATCGTGGATACGCACGTTCCAGCTGCGATATCTTCCAGAACGGCCTCGATCACCGGGCGCTGATCGATGATAGCCGGGGAGGCTCCCGTGATATCGAACGCATAGGACCCTGCGGCCTCGGGATCGATCGCTGCCTCGAGTTCGATGGCTGCCTGCCCCTCGTAGATCGCATCATCGCGCACTCCTGCGAGTGCGGCGACTGCGTCGAACAGTCGGCCCATCGAGGAGGTGGGCGGGCAGTTGACGCTCCGTGCGACCATCTGCCGCAAGAGACGCTCTTCCCCCTCGGCCAGACGAGAGAGAAGCGGACGCGCGCCTGGATGGTCGAGCAAAACGGGATCGATGCCGAGCAGCGTACCGACGGCCATGCGTGCGGGACGCCGGATCGCCGCGGCACCTCCCGGCAGCGGGACTTCGCGCAGATGGGCGACGCGGTCGTAACGGTCCCACGTCGAAAGCAGAACCTCGCCGCCCCAGATGTGTCCGTCCTCACCGTATCCGGTGCCGTCGAACGCGATGCCGAGCACGGGTTCGCGCACGCCGTGCTCGGCGGCCACTCCGGCGATGTGTGCGTGATGGTGCTGCACACCGACTCTCGGCAGGTCGAGCGTGAGCGCGAACTTCGTGGACAGGTACTCGGGGTGCAGGTCGTGGGCTACCAGCGCCGGGTTCACCCGGA
>SKKZ01000050.1 GCA_007123455.1 Coriobacteriia bacterium
CCGCAGCCCGGGCAGGGCGTATCGCACCCGCACCCGCTGCCGGACGGCTTCATCGCCCCGCCTCCGGGAGCTCGAGCACCCGCACGCCCACGGACGAGGCAAGGCCGAGCGGGAGCGTCACCAGGTGTCCGCCCTCGAACTCGACCTCGGCGAAGGTCGGACGCGAGGCCGGGTAGCGGGCGAGCACCCGCGCGACGCTGCCCTGCACGACGCCTGCAGCCCGGTACTTCACGTGTGCGGGGTCCGGGCTATCTGTATGGACCACACACGCGGTGGCGATAGGTACGTCCGCCAACGACATGGCTCCTCCGTTCGTCGGTGCTTAGCAGATACGAAGTCATAACATTAGTGGAAGCTTATTCGGCAACCCGCCCGATGTCAAGCGCCGCCGAGCGCTCTGTCTGCCACAGTCAGTGATTACCAAGTGTGCTCATCGGGGAACGCTCAACGCATGCCTGCAAGGAGAGGAGGTGTGAGGGATGCAGATGCAGAGTGAGCCCCATGTGATGACGTGCCTGGCCGAGGCGTGCTCGTGGAACTGCGAGGACCAGTGCTGCGCACCGTCGATCGAGGTCGGGGCGGACCATCCGCAGTGCGACACGTTCACCACCGAGCCACGTGAGCCACAGGACGTCATGGCTTCGGTGTCGGACTGCAAGGTCGCCGACTGTCACTTCAACCACGAGATGTCGTGCGGCGCCGCCGGTATCACACTTGGCGTACATTCGGATCATGCCGACTGCATGACCTTCCGCGCGTAGAGAGGGACGACGCGTGTCAACGGTCCACGAGCGAGCCCCGGCATCCCGTCATGAGGAGCCGGGGCTTCGTGGTCCCGCGACCGTGTCGTCCCGATGGGTTACTCTCCTTGAGCCGGCCAACACGCCTGTCGCCTCACTCCGGGAGAGTCGCGGATGTCCCTTCGCGCCACATCGATCGCCACCACGCTTGCCGAGGTGTTCGGCTACGCGGAGTTCCGCCCGCACCAGGCCGAGATCATCGAGCACGTGATCGCCGGCACCGACGCGTTCGTGCTCATGCCCACCGGCGGCGGCAAGTCACTCTGCTATCAGATCCCGGCGCTACACCGGTCCGGGGTCACCGTCGTGGTCTCGCCGCTGATCGCGCTCATGAAAGACCAGGTCGACGCGTTGCGCGCAAACGGCGTGGCCGCCGCCGTCCTCAACTCCTCGCTCTCCGCCGGGGAGTCCCGGGCGGTCCTTGGCGACCTGCGTGCCGGAGCGCTCGACCTGCTCTACGTCGCGCCCGAGCGGCTCGTGCTCGACGGCTTCCTCGGCGAGTTGGCGCGGGTCGAGATCGCGCTCTTCGCCATCGACGAGGCGCACTGCGTGAGCCAGTGGGGGCACGACTTCCGCCCCGAGTACGTCCGCCTCTCGGTGTTGCGCGAGCGGTTCGCTCACGTGCCCGTCGTCGCGCTCACGGCCACCGCCGACGAGCAGACGCGCGCAGACGTCCTCCACCAGCTCGGGCTCGGCAAGGCGCGGGTGTTCGCGACCGGATTCGACCGGCCCAACATCCACTACTCGGCCGCGTACAAGACCAAGCCCGCCGAGCAGCTCATCGAGTTCCTGCGCGACTACCGGGGCGCGTCGGGAATCGTCTACGCACTCTCGCGCAAGCGGGTCGAGCAGGTCGCGGAGCGCCTTCGCGACGCGGGTTTCTCGGCGGCGGCCTACCACGCGGGTATGGACGCGGCCGAGCGCACGCGGGTGCAGGAGGAGTTCCTCGGCGACAGGCTCGATATCGTCGTGGCGACGGTGGCGTTCGGCATGGGGATCGACAAGCCCGACGTGCGCTTCGTGGTCCACTACGACATGCCCAAGTCGATCGAGGGCTACTACCAGGAGACCGGCCGGGCCGGGCGCGACGGGCTGCCGGCGCGGGCGTTGATGCTCTGGAGCATGCAGGACGTGGTGACCGCGCGCGGCTTCATAGAGGCGGGCGCCAACGAGGAGCAGCGCCGCATCGAGTCGCACAAGCTGAGCGCGATGATCGCGTTCGCCGAGGCGCTCTCGTGCCGCCGGGGCGCGCTGCTCGGGTACTTCGGCGAGGAGCTGGCTTCAGGGTGCGGGTGCTGCGACGTGTGCGACACGCCGCCGGAGACCTACGACGCGACCGTCCACGCGCAGCAGGCGCTCTCGGCGGTCTACCGGCTGGGGGAGCGGTTCGGGCTCGGCTACGTGGTCGACGTGGTGCGGGGCGCGGGCATCGAGCGCATCGTCGCCAACGGGCACGACCGGCTCTCCGTCTACGGGATCGGCGCCGGGCACTCACGGGACGAGTGGACCTCCATCCTCCGCCAGCTGATCCACCGCGGGTACCTGCGCGTCGACGTCGCCGAGTACTCGACCCTGAAGCTCGCCGGGCGGGCCGGCAGCGTTCTCAGGGGCGAAGAGACGGTCGTGCTCGCGCGGCCTCCCGCACCGCGCAAGAAGACACCGGCCGAGAAGCCCGCCGCGAAGGGTGCGCGCGCCGCGCGCTCGCTCGAGACCGAGGAGCAGGTCGCGCTCTTCGAGCGGCTGCGCGAGCTCAGGCGCGAGATCGCCGCCGAGCAGCAGGTGCCCGCGTACGTGGTCTTCGCCGACGCCGCGCTCGCCGACATGGCGCGCCGCGCACCGCGCACCCGCGAGGACTTCCTCGCGGTGAGCGGCGTGGGGGCGGCGAAGCTCGAGCGCTACGGGGAGGCGTTCCTGGCGGCGATCGCGGGGGAGTGAGGGCGGGGGGCTGCGCTACGCCAGCAGCTTGACCGGGCATTCGGTCACGCGCGCGTGTGCCCTGTCGGCTGTCACCAGCTCGCAGTCGAGCTTGATCGCCAGGGCGGGGAACGCCGCTTCGTGCAGCGTCAGATCGTATGCGAGCGCGAGATCGAGAGCGGCTTTCATGAGCTCGGCATCGAGCGGGACGGTCAGGATCTCGGCCTCGAACAGTCCCTCGATGGCCGTGTGAAGTGTTGCCGCATCGAGGTCTGCGTAACGCAACCCGTTGAGCACCTCGGTAGGCATGTGTGGTGGAGCCGCGAGAAGAAGATCGCCCCGTGAGTGGGCGGACAGGAGCTCAAGTGCGTACTCGACGTGGCACTCGTCCGTGTCGTTGAACCACTTGTAGGCGACCGAGCTGTCGATCACCAAGACCGAGCGGCCGGTGTCGCTCACTTGTCTTCCTTTGCGACAGATGGCAACCAGGGTTCCGGCATGTCCCGGAAGTGGCGGATTATGCCCGTTCCGTCGGTACCCTTGGGCATGTGCGTGGCGGTCTCTCGCATCTTGTCGATCGCAGCGTCGATGCGCTCGGCGCGCTCTGCGCGGGCCCGCTCGCCATCGAGTGTGGCGATGTAGTGGGCGGCCGCCTCCTGCACGAAGCCGCTGCGCGTGGTACCCGCCTCTGAGGCACGCCGGTCGATATCTTCGAGCAGTTCGTCAGGGACGGAGATAGTCGTCTTTGCCATCGTGGGGCCACCTCGGGTATGACGATAAGTAGTATCAACAGTAATACCCATGCGGTTCACTGTCAAAGAGGGGCGCTCAACCCTACGCCAGAGGTGCTGCACGAGTTCGTTGAGGCGCCGGCAGCAGGGGAGTGTCGACTTCCAACCCTCGCCGAGGAGTACCATGTCATACGAAACCGACATGGGAGGAAGCCGTGGAACCACTGTTGCTGCTCGCCATCGTCCTTGCCGTCTACGGGGCGCTCGTGCTCGCTACCGCCATCTTCAAGCCCGAGCCGATCTGGAAGATGGCCAAGGTCCAGGGGTTCGTCAGCCTGTTGGGTGAGACGGGTACGGTCGTACTGTTCGTCGTCGTGGGCATCGCGGCGTTCGTGGGCGCGTACTTCTCCTACATCAACGCCGACCTCTAGCGCTTCGTGACGGGCCTCGCGTCCCTCGCGTTCGTGATCGCTGTGGCGTTCCTCGTCCAGAGGGGCCCTAACAGTATCCGACCGGAATCCGACTCAATCCCTTCGAATCGGAGTTGATGCCGGCGGGTTGCCAACCCTAACGGATGCGGATCGTCGCGGTCAGCTACTTCATGGGCTCTGCGGCGACGCCCTCCAGGCATAGGTCATGACGTCGGCAGGGCCGTCCGATCTCGTCTTGTGCGCTTCGTCTCCTTCTGCGAAGCCGGTCGCACAGTCACGTCGACCTCACAGTCCATCGCGCTGAGCAGAACGATTAGCTTGTCCACTGACTTGGTGCGATTCTTGACGTCGAGCAGCCTCTGGATCTGGGCGGGCGAAGTCCGCGCACGCCGAGTGATCTCTCGTTGCGACAGCGGACTGGCCTGCATGCACTCCTGGGCGGCGATCGTGAGCTTGTAGAGAAGCAGGTCTCGCATGTACGCGGGGTCTTCGTTGTACTCGAGGACCGCATCAGCGTGAACTGAGCCTTCAGCTCCGGACTCCAGGACGAACGTGAACGCCTCACGGCCGAAGTCCTCATCAGCGTAGACCCTTGCCACCGGGTCGTTCTTGCCAGGAGTGGGATCGAGCTTCGAGTACGGCATGGGGAGGACACCCTTACTCAAAGTGACCTCGAAGGCCCGCTTGTGGTTGTTTGCCTTGACTCGCCTTATCTTCACAGCAGTCCCTCCTTATCCAGTTGCTCGATCAAGCCCCGAACCCGCCGATCGGCTGAGCCCTTCCACGCGAGGAACACGTAACCGCCGCGCTTCACTTTCGACATCTGATAAATGTTACCTTCCCAGGTAGCAGAAATGCACACCCGCTCGAGTTGATGGAGGAGTACCGCGGCACGTTGAGACACGATCTCAGGATTCGAGCGCGCCAAGCACCCGCCGGCGATTGTTGCCGAGGGGTGCTACCAGGATCTGACCGGATTCCGACGCGGTTCTAGCGAGTCCGAAGGGATGCAGTTGCGTTGCTAGCCCAAAGGGGCCGGCCGCTCGGGTTCACTCAGCCACGCAGGCGGCGGCGTTTGCGTGAAGGGTCGCGGGCAGCATGAAGGAGAGCGACGACGACGACGTTGTCGGACTCGACGCGGTAGTAAAGGCATTAGGGTAGCGCTCGAGAAGGCAGCGTCGGGCGTCACGGTAGTCGATGGGAGATGCCTCGGGGAAGGCGAGGAGCGATTCGACAGCAGTCTCGACTGCGCCAAGAAAATCGTCACCAAGTCCGGGGCGCTGGACCTCATACCATACACGCGCGGCCTCGATCTCGGCCACGGCATCCGCGAGGATCCACAACTGTCCCGGCACGAAGATCAGCCGCGCAGCCGGCGCTTGGCCTCGTCCCATGTCATGACGTCAGCTGTCCCGCGATCCAGTGCATCGAGGCGACGGTCGAGCTCGGCTCTCTGGGCAGGAGTCAGCCGCACTGACTCGGGCTCGGCGCGCAGACTCTCCCACAGGTCGCCGATAAGCCTGAGGCGCTCTTCTGGTGCGAGCTTGTCGATGTCGATTGCAGGTGTACCCATGCCTCGATGATACGCCCTCGTCCAAACAAGACCAAACCGGATTCTTGCTGTGGCCCAACCCAAGGAGCAGCTGAGCGACAAGGTCATGGACCGGGTCAAGCTCAAGACTTGTGGAGGACGGGGTTCGTTATCCTCACTGGTTGAAGCGATGAGAACGCAACAGCCCTTGGTTGTCGGGTTCGAGACCCGAAGGGGGGAGGGCTCCTGTGTCAGTCTCCGCTTTGGCGCTGTCCCAACCGTTCACCCGCTGGCAGCTCTTGCCGATACAAAGGGGCAACCGTCGCACTACAGATTCCGAGACCTTCTAAGGGGCTGGCCAGACTATGGATGCACTTGCAGGCGCAGGCACGGGCACTAGCTATGGACTATTCTCCGCGTTCTGCTGCTTCGGATATCTAGTACCGATCGTCGTCGCGCTTGCGCTTCTGGTTCTTTGGGTGGTTGCACTCGTGGATGTGCTCCAGCGGCAGGAGAATCAGTTTCCTGGCGTCGCATCGGGCAACCCCAACCCGAACGAACGACTAATCTGGGTGCTGGTGGTGCTACTGCTGAACGGACTCGGGGCCCTGGTGTACTACTTCATGGTGATGCGGCCCCTCCCGCGGGTCCCTCGGCGTTAGCGCAGGCAAGACGCCATTACGTGAGGTGGCATCTCCTCGGTCTACTAAGCTCGATCTGTCATACTGCTGGTGATCTCTGCCAATCAGCACGGGGAGCTAGGGCATGCCAGATCACTCCGCTCCATGGGGGTGGGCGGGAACCGTAGATGCGTTCCTGCGCGAGGGTCATCCGCAGTGGCTCGAATCGGTCGAGGCGCACTACCTACGATGTGCCGGTGAGCCGCCAAGTGAATCCAACGTGGTCGCGTGGAAGAACGAACACTCCGTCCTGAGGCAAGTCCTCGAGGAGCTCACATCGTCGAATCCGCGCTCCGTCCGCTGGCACTTGGTCTTCGAGTACGAGCTGCCTAGGGAACGAGGCCGCAGGCCTGATGTGGTCGTGTTGGCCGACAAGCATGTCATCGTGCTGGAGTTCAAGGGTTACTCGTCGCCGATGCCTGCACATGTGGATCAAGCCAGCGCCTACGCACGAGATCTGGCAGAGTACCATCGTGCTTCACGTGACCGTGACGTGGATCCTGTCCTCGTGCTCACTCAGTACTGCGGCGAGACCACGCTGATCAACCACGTTCTTGTCACCGGTCCAGCAGGGCTGCTAGGCGTGCTTCAAGATCTGGCGTCGGATGCAGCAGATGCTCGGGATCCAGACGACTGGTTGCGCTCGGACTATGAACCTCTGCCGAGTCTAGTCAACGCTGCGAGGATCATCTTCGAACACGAACCCCTTCCGCACGTTCGCCGAGCGCACAGCGCGGGAATCCCGGAGGCTCTGAGCTGTCTGGAGCACGTCGCGGCCAGAGCAAGACGTGAGCAGCAACTGCATCTTGCGCTTGTCACCGGGGTGCCCGGAGCAGGGAAGACGCTGGTCGGACTGCAATTCGTGTATCAGAGCCACTTCGGAGAGGAAGACGATCGTCCGGCGGTGTTCCTGTCGGGGAACGGCCCGCTCGTCAAGGTGCTGCAGTACACACTTAGGAGCAGGGTCTTCGTACAGGATGTTCATGGCTTCCTCAAGACATACGCAGGCTCCGAGAGGCTTCCGCACGAACACATCTGGGTCTTCGATGAGGCCCAAAGGGCCTTCGATGCCGAGTATGCGAAGTTCAAGTTCCAGCGAGCCGGTTCGGAGCCGGAGGACTTCTTGAGGCTCGGTGAGAGACTCGGTTCCTGGGCAATGATGGTTGGACTCATAGGTGAGGGGCAGAGTATCAACGCGGGAGAGGAAGCTGGCCTGCCGTTGTGGAACGACGCGCTTGCGAAACTGGATCGACCATGGACGGTCCACTGTCCGGACAGAGTCTCAGGCCTGTTTGCGAATGCGGCTGATGTTCGGGTCACGGATGAGCTCGATCTCGACATTACGCTTCGTTCGCACCTTGCTGACAGTGTTCACTTGTGGGTAGCGCAGCTGCTGGCCGGCGAGATCGCGTCCGCCAGTAAGACTGCTCACGAGGCAAAGGCCAGCGGATTTGGCATGTATGTGACCCGCGACATCGAGGCTGCACGCATCTACGCACGGGATAGGTACGCCGGTGAGCCGGATAAGAGATTCGGACTACTTGCCTCAGCGAAGGCTCGCAATCTTCCCTTCTACGGATTCCTGAACTCGTTCGACTTCACAAGCCGCATGAAGATTGGCCCCTGGTTCAACGATCCGCCGGGCACACTGACGTCTTGCTGTTCGTTTAGGGAAACCGCCACTGAGTTCCAGTGCCAGGGACTTGAGCTCGACATGCCCGTTGTCGGCTGGGGTGACGACTTCTGGTGGACAGGCATAGGCTGGACTTCGAAGCCGAGTCGCAGTCGCGCGCCCATCAAGGACGCTCATCAGATTCGGACCAACGCGTATCGCGTGTTACTGACGCGGGGTCGCGACGGGGTAGTGGTGTTTGTACCTCCCGAGGAGAAGCTCGACCTCACCTACCAGGTGCTAATCGATGCAGGCATGGTTCACCTGCAGCGCATCTGGTTCTGACGGTGCTGAAGCAGCAACTGCGTGCAGCGTAGCGCGCTAGGGTAGCTCTTGAATCGAAGGGGACTATGAGGCAGGTTACCGCGGCTGTCATTGTTGAAGATGGGCAGATGCTGCTCGTGCGTCGAGCCCCGAGCGAATCTCTCGCTGGCTACTGGGAATTGCCGGGCGGGAAGCTCGAGGACGGCGAGAGCCTGGAGAGCTGTCTCGAACGGGAGTTGTCCGAGGAGCTGGCCATGGGCAGTGCAGTCGGTGAGGCGCTCGCCCGCACCATCTACCACTACGAACACGGCTCGTTCGAGATGGTTGCTCTCCGGACCCAGCGCCTGACCGGCTTCGAACTCAGCGTTCACGATCGCTTCATCTGGGCATCCAGCGACGACATCGCAGACTTGCAACTCGCCCCCGCCGACGTCGATCTCATCGACCAACTCCTCACCCTCGGCCACTGGCGCTAGCGCCATCGTTCCACTCGGTGCGGCCTGTGGGCCGAACGGGCGCGCGTCGCGCAGCTACATCTTCTTGCCCAGCTGGAAGAGGGCTAGCTCGACGTCCTCGGCGGAACACTCCGTGCCTCCGAGGGATAGGTGGCCGACAACGCCCTCGACCAAGGCCAGATAGCTCTCGTAGTATTCCGTTCGGCCGAAGCTTCTCGCCAGACTGTCGCGAGCGTGCTTCTCGATTGACTTCCTGACTACGGCGTCCAACACAAGTGGTCTTGGCGACCCCAATGGCTGGCTGCCCACGAAGAACAGGTACTTGGTGAGGAACGCGGGACCTAGCAGCGGCAGTTTGCCCTCGTTGACGAGAAACCGATACGCTTCAACGCCGCCCTCCTCCAAACAGAGCCTTTGCGCCCTCTCGAGGGTGTCGTGTCGTGAGTCGAAGACCGAGCCCTTCTGTGACGGCGACTCAGTGAGGCCCAAAGTGACAGCGACCCGGTACGGGCCATAGCCACTCGGCCCGTGGCCCCAGACTTGGGACGCGACAAACGTAGCGAGCGCGTCCTCAGCCTCTGCCAACTGCTTGACTCCGTCCCTGTCGATCTCGAGAAAGCTGTCATCAATCTCCTTGGACTGGTTCTTGACGGCTGCGAGAGCCTCAAGCTCGCCGCATTCTGTCCGCAGCCACTTCTCCCAGGAGGCGGTCCTCCATCTGACTGCCTTCTGGGTTGTGGGGAAGGGCCTCACCTCGTCAGTAATGGCTTTGGCGAGGCTCCGGACGTCCTCCGGGTTAGTCATGACTGCCCAATCTCCCTTATCGGCTCGGATGTACTCAAAACGGTTCGAAGCGCGCGCGTTGCTCGGTCAGCGAGACAACAGTGACCTGCCATCGGGCACTCATCCAGGCTCCTGCCTGAACGTGATGCTGTGTGTTCGCCCACCATGAACGATGTCGATACGCAGATGGCGGAAGTGATGCGCCGACGATGTCCTCAATCTCGAAGAACGTCAGAACCAGAGGTTCACGCCTCGATTGACGGCCTAGGAAGCCTCTGAGTGGAGCGTACTTGCCCATCCTCCCTCCTTGTCCCTGGTGTTCCGCCCCGGGATCAGCATTCCTTCATCCTGACAGTAGCGTGATGCCTGGGAAGGCTTGGGTGTACCGTCCCGGTTCGGTCCACGGCGCAACTGATGTGCAGGCGACTACAGCGACGAGAACCTCGTCCAGCCCGCTGCTCCCGCCTGATCCAGCAAGAACGTCCTGACTCCGAGTACCTCCGACACGGTCTGGTCGAGCATCATGCTGTAGTGAAACATCGCACTCATGCAGTCGCTGCCAGCAAGAAGTGATGGTCTGCTTGATCGGCTCTCGCCCAAGTGCTCCACCACCGCACCGAAGTCCTCACTGTCGATGATGTGGACTACTGTGGGCACACCCTGGTTGAAGGCGACGAGCGCCACCTCGTCATGTTCGTCATTATCGACGGAGATGCATCGCCCCCCTTGGATACCGGTGCGCCCTGCATTGATCGCGATGACGGAAATCACGCGGTTGTTGGGAGCGATCACCTCGTTCTTCCAAGTGCATCGAGGGTCCTCAATGCCCTTGGTCAACAATGCGACTACTCGTTGGGCGACCGCGTACTCCAGAGACTCCGACTGATCTGCACGCTGCCCCAGGTGACTGAGCAGCTCAAGCTCCGAATCACGCACGGCTGCGCATCGTTGCAGGATCTCACCGATCTCGAGTCTTGCCTCGGCGTACGAGTCCCTATGCACTGGCTTCCTCCCCACAATGCACTACATGCTGTCCTCAGGATGCCAGCCGCCTCTGACATCGACGCGTGAAACCTATGACGGCACCCCGATCTCAGCGCAACTAGTGGCCATCTTGTCGGGCCGTTACCCCGAAGGCATCTGGGACCGGTCGCGTGGTTGCGTTAAGACGACAGTGAACTTCTGTTGTCAGCTGGGGAGTAGTGTCCTGCGCACCGCGGGGTCGCTTGTACCGGCTGACTGGGCTTCCGTCAGGGCGCCCTTCCCGTTGACACGTGTGACATATGTGTACACAATAGAGTCACGATTGGAGGCACCCTATGAAGTTCGTCAGTGTCCGTGACCTACGTGGCAAGTCGGCCGACATCTGGCGCGAGCTGCCCGACGAGCGCGAGATGGTCATCACCAGCAACGGTCGCCCGGTGGCGATCCTTGCGGCCGTGAACGAGTCGAACCTCGAAGAGTCACTCGCGGCGTTTCGTCGGGCGCGCGCCATCGACGCGGTCGCATCGCTCCAGCGACGCTCGGTCACCGCTGGTACCGACGAGCTCACCGCTGACGAGATAGCGACCGAGATCGCCGCTGTGCGCGAGGCGCGCAGTCGTTGAGGATAGTCCTCGACACCAACGTGCTCGTCTCAGGACTGCTTTCGCCGTTCGGCCCGCCCGCCGATATCGTGCGCCTCGTCTCAGCGGGCTCGGTGACGCTATGTCTCGACGCCCGCATCCTGGCGGAGTACGACGAGGTCCTCGCTCGGCCCCGCTTCGGCTTCGACGAAGACGCCATCGCAGCACTCATCGACTACCTGGACTTCGCGAGTGAGACGGTGGCCGCGGAACCGTTGCCGGCCCGCCTGCCCGATCAGGACGACGAGCCGTTCCTTGAGGTCGCCCTCACGTGCAAAGCCGACGGTCTCGTGACCGGCAACCTCGCGCACTTCCCGGAGCACGCTCGCGCGGGCGTCGCCGTCCTTTCGCCGACAGGGTTCATGGATCGCTATCGCTCGCGGGCTGCGTCGGGAGACGCCTAATCGGAAGCATCCCGCTCGACATAGTGTGTTATCCTTAGTCAAACGACTAAGGAAGTGAGTCGAATGACACATGAGTTCGGCGACCTGCTTTCCGCAACGGAGCTGTCGGCCAACTTGAGTGCGATCCTCGAGGAAGCCAGAGCGGGCAGGGAGTTCACGATTACCAGGTACGGCGTGCCCGTGGCCGTTCTCGGCCCGCCGCGGAAGGCTCCCGCCGAAACGGACCCGGCGGCTGCGGTCCGTGAGGGTGCCGCCACATACGCATCCGTCGGCGTGCCTGCGGCTCCCAAGGAGCCGGAAACCGCGCTCGTTCGCCTGCTCGGCTCAGACTCCGTGCGCCGGGTGCTAACGCTCTTCCTCCGCGACCCTGACGCTGCGCTCTACCAGCGCGAGGTCGCCAGACGCAGTCAAGTGGGGTTGCGCTCGGCGCAACTAGCGCTCGACCGACTCGAGCGCCTCGGCCTTGTCACCTCTACGCGTGACGGCAACCGTCGCTACTACCGCGCTGTGCGCTCGACGCGCTTCGAGGAGATGCGGGGCGTGCTCTCCCGCGATCTGGGCATCGCAGGGGTCATCGCGCGCCATCTGACCCAGCTGGGTAGGCCGGTCGAGCTTGCCTTCATCTTCGGATCGATCGCCACGGGGGAAGACACAGTGTCGAGCGACATCGATCTGCTGGTCGTTACCGAGGCGTCCGACGACGAACTGGTACGACCGATCGCTGAGGCCCAACGCGAGCTCGGTCGCCAGATCGATCTGGTGAGTTACCGGCCTGAGGAGTTCGCCCGAAGGCGGAGCGAGGGCAACCACTTCATTCGTTCCACTCTGTCCCAGCCAAGGATAGACATCGTCGGGAGGCTCGATGACGCCTGACGGGCTCGAACCGATGGAGACCTCACCCCAAGAGGTCGCTGAGCTTCTCAAGCGGTACCGCATCGCAGTTGCGGATGCCACTGTCGACGGACAGAGTGCTGACGGGCGCTACGTGGATGCCTACACCGCGGGATTCCTGCTTGCGAAGATTGTAGTGAGGGCATCGGGGCACCGGGTGAAAGGCGGCGAGAGCCACCGGGACACCCTGCTCGCGGTTCCCTGGCTGATGGGATCCGGTGCGCAAGCAAGTGTCGATGCGCTCGACGCCGCACGCAAGAGGCGCAATGCGACCATGTACGATGCGGCCGACCTCGTCGACGACGAGGACGTCTCGGCGCCCCTGGGCAGAGTGGCGGTCTTCGAAGGGCTGGTCCGTGACTGGCTGAGATTGTCGCATCCCGAGTTGACCACCACTATGCCCTGAGGACATGATTCACGTGGCTGTGCTCGGCGGAGGGATGCACTGATGCCTTCCAGAATCACAAGCAGGTTCAGGGCGAGCGGTTTCGGCCGTTGGCTCTACTGGATGTTCAATGTCCCTGTGGACCAGGAGGAGGAGAGCAGGGTCAGACGATTCCTCCTCAAGATGTCGGGCAGCGTCAGGCAGTCCAAGTAGGGCCCTCTCACAGCCAAGCCGGGGAGCCCGCCGCGATGAGCGACGCCGGCAGGCTCGGCCGAATCACTGCCACACTCGGCGGTAAGACTTCGGACACACGCGGGTAAGCCCTCCCTCCTACGCTCGGCACAGGCGCATTCGTGCTACCCCGAGACGGGAGGTGCCCCATGTCCGATCGAGATACGAGTCCGAGTTCCGGCGTCACTGACGATGCTCTGTTCGGGGATGTCACTGCGCTGATCGAGCGGGCGCGAAATCGTGCTGCTTCGGCCGTCAATACCGAGCTCGTGATGCTC
The DNA here is from genome assembly GCA_007123455.1 of Coriobacteriia bacterium. Lineage (GTDB taxonomy): Bacteria > Actinomycetota > Coriobacteriia > Anaerosomatales > SLCP01 > SKKZ01. Next base: position 13,076 of record SKKZ01000050.1, read on the forward strand.
TACTGGAGCATCGGCAAGCGCGTGCGCGAGGACGTGCTCGGTGGCGAGCGTGCCGAGTACCGGAAGGACGTGGTGAAGCGTCTGGCCACGCGCCTGACCGAGCGCTACGGCCGCGGGTACAGCTGGCAGAACCTGTTCAGGATGCTGAAGTTCGCCGAACTGTACCCGGATCGCGAGATTTTCTCGCCACTGGCGAGAAGATTGACCTGGACCAACATCGCCGAGCTCCTCACCATCTCCGAACAGCCCAAACGCGACTTCTACCTCGCGATGTGCGCGCACGAGGGGTGGACCAAGCGCACGCTTCGCGACCGTGTGTCGAGCAAGCTCTACGAGCGCACGGTGGCCGCACGCGGGTCGGCCGAGGGCGTCGAGACCGATATCGCTGCCCTCGTCGTGAAGGGCGCAGCGGAGCCTGCGATCGTCTTCCGCGACCCGTACATACTCGACTTCCTCAACCTGCCCCCGCAGCACAGCGAGTCGCAACTCGAGCGAGCGATCCTCGATGAGGTCGAACGTTTCATGCTGGAGCTCGGAACGGGCTTCACGTTCGTCGGCCGTCAGAAGCGCATCATCGTCGACGGCAGGGACTACCATCTCGATCGGCTCTTCTATCACCGTGGGATGCGCTGGCTCGACCGGTACGAACGCCTGCCGCACGAGGAGCCGCCGGTC
>SKKZ01000176.1 GCA_007123455.1 Coriobacteriia bacterium
GGCGCCTTGCGGGAAGAGGCGGTTCGTCGGCTCCTGAGACTCGTCGTCGTAGATTCCCCACGACAGATAGTTGCCCGGGCCCGCCCCGCTCTCGGCGAGGTCGAGGTGGAACCCGGCGACTGCAAGCAGGTCGGGCAACATGACGGTGTCGATGAACCTCTTTACCCGGTCCATCTGACCGATGTAGTACTGGATCTCATCGAGACTCGGCAGCTTCTGCATGCCTCCCGGCATGAAGTTCATCACCATCGGAAACTTCCCGCCGAGGAAAGCCTGGGCGTCGTTGGCGATCTGCTGTATCTCGAGAGCCTGGAGGTAGTGCGCTGTCAGTTCGAGGTTGAGCTCGGACGGGAGCCGGTAGCCCGGATGGTCCCACCAGTGCCCTGCGAACGGGCCGAGCTGGCCCGAATCGACCACCCGCCTGACCTGGTCTTGCACCGCCTGAAGAGCCGGCGTGGTCGGGGTGGCGTTCAGCGCGTCAGGCACGTTGACGTAGTCGAACGCGTTCAGGTGATAGAACCACAGGATGTGATCGTAGCCGACGTGGGTCGCCTCGATCATGTTGCGCACGATGCGTGCGTTGTCCGGCACGGCGTCCATCCCCATAGCGTGCTCCGTTGCCAGGCACGAGGCATGTGCGTGTGGCGTCGGGCAGACGCCGCAGATGCGCTGGGAGAACTGCCAGGCGTCACGCGGATCGCGATCTTGCATGAACACGTGGAACCCGCGGAACATCGTGGCGTGGTTCCAGGCGTTCGTGACCTCACCGTTCTCGACTTCACACGTGACTCGCAGGTGTCCCTCGATGCGCGTCACGGGATCGATGACTACCTTGGCCATCACCGATCACCCCCCGTCTTCCCCGCGTCCTCGGCTGGACCGCCCTTCCCCAATCTGCCGGTAGCTACCTGCGCCACAGCGTGGGCACCGAGACCGACCGCGGTGAGAGCGCCGAGACCGATTCCAATCGTCTCTGCCGAGACTCCGCCGATGCCGGGCACCGTGACCCCCGGAGACTGCTCGTAGAAGGGTGTCTGCTGGTCCCAGAACGCCGGTTCGGCGCAGCCGATGCACGTGCCGTTGCGCACGCACCAGCTCACTCCGCCGTTCCACATCGTATTGCCGCAGGGTGCGAAGGTGAACGGCCCTTTGCACCCGACCTTGTACAGACACCAGTCCTTCTCCCAGCCCTCATCGCCGAAGTCCTCGGCGAAGCGTCCGGCATCGAAGTGTCCGCGCCTGAAGCAGTTGTCGTGGATCGTCTGGCCGTACAGGAACACCGGTCTGCCGATCGCATCGAGCTCCGGGAGCTCACCGGTGACGAGTACGTAACTGAGCGTGGCGACGAGGTCCTCCCCGTTGCCCGGGCAGCGCGACAGGTTGATGACGACCGGGTCAGCGACACCGTCGCTGCGCAGGAAGTCCGCGATGCCCATCGCCCCGGTCGGATTGGGATTGGAGGCCTGCACGTTGCCGTACGTCGCGCAGCTGCCGATCGCGATCGTCGCGGCCGCACGGTCGTACGCCTCGCGCGCGAGCTCCGTGCTCGGCCGGCCGACGATCAACATCGCTTCGGGCGGGTCGGTCGCCACCGACCCCTCGGCCACCCAATAGAACTCCCCTTCGAGAAGCTCCTCGTAGAGATGTTCTGCGGCATCACCGGCCGCCGCCATGACGTTCTCCTGATAGTCCAGCGAGATCTGCCGCAAGATCAGGTCCGAGACACTCGGCCTGCGACTCTGCAGCAGGCTGATCGCGCACCCGGTGCACGCCTGGAACGAGGTCCAGACGACAGAGGGCCGCACGCCGAGAAGCGTGTCGAGCGCCCGGGCGACATCCACATCGGTGACACCTTTGACTCCGATGAGAGCCGCGATGCCTCCGCAATACCTGACGAAGTCGCGCCTCGTCACCCCTCTGATAGTCGACATCTCATCACTCATGGCCGTCATCTCCCTTGCACGGCGGTGGCTTCGTGGGGGAGTCGCGTCATGCGTGTCGTGACTTCGGGGCGTTGGCGATGTCCTGTCCGGCACACGTGCCGCGGGGGCGTATGACCCGCTCGTGCTACTTCCCCGATACGCCATTGCCCGTATCGGAGCGTGTTTATGCGTTGTAAGGACGTACGAATCGATGAACGGCACGAGGGGGGAACGACTGGCGCCATGGACCTGCCGAGCGGTATCGGTCGTTTTCTTGCCCCCCGAGTCGCATGACGGGTCCCGGCGTCCCGGGTAGATACGGGATTAGGCGGCATCAGGCGCCATGCGTACCCGAGTGGATGGAGGGGCATCATGTCTGCCGAGTCCGGGAAAGCGCGTCCCGACGTCATCGTGGACGGATCGAACGTCGCATGGGAAGAGCAGACCGGTGACGGGAAGCCGAGGGTCGCCAACCTCCTCGCCATGGCCGAGGCCCTGGCCGAGCACGAGATGGAAGCCGTGAGCGTCGTCGACGCCAGCCTGCGTCATCAGGTCGATGACGCGGACGAGCTCGAGGAGCTCATCGACGCGCAGCGCGTGAGGCAGGCTCCGGCGGACACGGAGGCCGATCTCTTCGTACTGAGACTGGCCGAGGAGTTCGACGCGCTCGTCGTGTCGAACGACACCTTCGACGAACGAACCGACGAGTTCCCATGGGTGCAACAGCGACGGGTCCCCTTCATGATCGTCCATGGCCACGTGGTGCTGAAGATGCCCGGGTGACCTCGCGGTCACATCGCGACGGGCAATAAGAGAGGCATCGCTGATGAAACTCATCATGACCGTGACACCCAATCCCGCCCTCGACACCGTGACCGATGTCGATCAGGTCGTGGTGGGCCGGAAGCTGCGATGCGCCGAGCCGACCTTGTACCCGGGTGGCGGAGGGCTCAACGTCTCGCGCGCGCTGCACGAGCTGGGAGGCGAGAGTCGGGCGGTATGGACGTGCGGAGGCGTGACCGGCGAGACCCTATCGGGGCTGCTCGGCAATGCCGGCATCGATCACATTCCTGTCGAGGTCGGGGATTCGACCCGGGAGCACATCCTCGTCCTCGACCGGTCCGCGGATGCGTTCTACCGCTTCGGCATGCCGGGGCCCGAGATCACGCCAGACGAGGCGGATGCCGTCATCAGGGCGGTGAGGGACGCCGATCCCCCTCCGGACTACGTGGTGGCAAGTGGAAGCCTGCCACGCGGCGACGCTTCAGACATCTACCTCGAGCTTGCCCGTGTCTGCGCCGGGCGCGGGTCGCGGATGGTCCTCGATACCACAGCGCCCGAGCTCGAACGTGTCCTGGAAGCTGAGCCCGTGTATCTCATCAAGCCCAACTACCATGAGTTCGGCGAGTTGACCGGCTCCGAGGACGCCGAGGAGGAGGAGATAGTGAGTCGGGCGCGGGCACTGATCGAAGCGGGCAGCATCGAGATCGCGGTGGTAACGCTCGGCTCTGCCGGCTCCATCCTCGTGAGCGCGCACGAAGATCATCACGTACCGGCACCCACCGTACGGGTCAAGAGCCGTATCGGGGCCGGAGACAGCATGGTGGCGGGCATCGTCCTCGGTCTGGCCCGGGACCGGGACGTGCTCGACGCCGTCCGTTACGGCAGTGCGTGCGCGGCGGCGGCCGTGATGGTGCCCGGTACCGAGCTGTGCGGCCGCGAGGATGCCGAGCGCCTCTACCGGCACATCGCAAAGAGTGAAGACTCGGGTACGTAGTGCATGTCGGTCGCATCCCCGTGCGATGCGGGGCGCCCCTCATCGAGATGCTCGGCGACGCGGCCCTCGCATGGCCACCCGGAGAAGCGAAGGACAGTGACTATGACGAAGATGCAGACCCCCGGCCCGACCCGTTCTTCGCCGGCCTACCGCGCCGCGGCCATCTGGGACC
>SKKZ01000001.1 GCA_007123455.1 Coriobacteriia bacterium
ACTGGGTGCGCGAGCATTACGGCGAGCGGGGGCTCGCGAGTGCACACGCTGCTGAATGAACCATAGAACCATCCGTGCTCTCCGTGAAGTAGCGGTCCTTCACCACGCTTCAGGAGTGTTGAGAGATGTGCTCGACGCGGCGTGGGTGCGATCCACAAGCGCCTCTGCTGCCCGTACCGGTGGAGGCGGCGCTTGCCTGTCTTCGGGAGCAGGCCTTCGTATGCCGAGAACCACCAGCAAGAGGAGGCCGATGATCACCAGGAGGCTTACGAGCGTCATGAATGCGTTCCGCAGAGTGTGCTTCTCTTCTGTATCAAGATCCTCCGCACCCTGCCAGACGGCCGGGTACCAAACTGCTTCCGCCTCACGCTCGAACCAGATGCCGCCGTCCCGGCGTATGGTGCCCTGGAGCTCCCTCATCATGCTGTCGAGCGTCCCGACGTCTCGATTCGAGTGGAAGAACAGGAGGATGTTCGCATCGATGGCAGACTCGTCCGTTCCGCCACCGGCGAAGTAGTTCATGACGGCCCGGACGCTGACGCCTTCGTCCCCGAGTTCGAGGATAGCGGCGACCTGCTCGTTGGCCCCGCTCGGGATGTGGCCAAGAGTGTTCCCCTCCGGATCGAGCACGCGAACGGGGTCGCCGGGCCCTTCCCCGGTCTCGCGTTCGAGGATCAGTTCGTCACCGGGCTGTAGCCGCTCGACGTAGGGGCGCTGCCCGGGGCCGACCCCGGCGATTCTGGTGGGCGACACGAACTCGTCAAACACGGGGGCTTCTCTTTCCTCGTCGGGCATCCGGGGCCACCTCCTTTCTCCGACCCTAGCAGAACGCACGGCGCTAACCTCGCAATGCCGGGCTCTGATAGGCTTCTGTGGACTATCAGAACCCGTCGTCCCGAGGAGTTCCGATGCCCCGCTACCACGTTCGTCGCTCCGATCGCGAGCTCACCGATCCGGTGGAGATCGACGCGATTCTGGTCGCAGGCAAGTTCGTCACTATCGCCTTCGCCCGCGAGGATGAGCCCTACCTCGTGACGATGAGCTACGGCTTCGATGCCGAGCGACGGGCGTTGTACTTCCACGCAGCGACCCAGGGACTGAAGTATGAGTTCATGAACGCGAACCCGCACGTGTGCGCGACAATCGTCCTCGACGGCGGCTACGTCCGCGGCGAGTGCGAGCACCACTACACCTCTGCGGTCCTGCGCGGTCGGCTCTCACGCGTGAACGACCCGGTCGAACTGCGCGTCGGCATGCGCGTGCTCCTCGATCAGCTCGAGAACGGGTCTCCGGAGTATGCGGACACCCCGGCGCTCGATCGCGATGAGGCCTACGAACGGATGGCGGTTCTGCGCCTGGACATCGATGAGATCACCGGCAAGCGCGGGAAATGAGGACTGCCGTCCGGACGTCGCAGAGAGTGGCCAAGCACGAGCGGCGAGCCTGACGGGAACCCGCTATGCAACGCGATAGCGCCCGTACCGCGAACGGTACGGGCGCATGGTCCTGCCGTGGTAAATGTGTCCAGGTCGTTTACTAGTGGCAGAACGCACAGATGAAGGCCGGGACCTTCCCGCCCTTTCCAGCAGCCGTGTGGATGCCGCCGGCCGCCGACGCGAACGCCGGAGCGCTCGCGAGCGCTACGAGCATGAACGCAGCGACTACGATTACCATCCGCTTCTTCATAGCCTGTACCTCCCTTCACAGGACGTAGATTGATGTGAGAAGTGTGTACCATGGTTTCCCGCAACTCAAACAGACTTATGAGAATCCACACAAATGTGTCAGGCGTGTTACGTATGCACCCCTACCGGTTGAACATCCGCAACAGGACGTTCATGATGATCGTCAGCACGAGGCTCAGCACGATCATCGTACCGATGGGTACGTAGCAGCCCCAGCGCTCATCGCCGAAGCGCAGATCGCCCGGGAGCGAGCCGAGTCCGAGTCGCCCTCCGAACCAGATCACGAGGCCGAGCACGGCAAGAGCAAGCCCGGCAACGACGACGAACTTGCCAATGCCCTGCAGGTCCATCACGTCACACTCCCATTGCTACTCGTCGCCCGACGGCGGGCGGCGCTTCTGCTTGACGCGCGCCCGGTGCACCTTCTCATCGACCCGCCGCCTGCGGGCGGCGGCTGACGGTCTTGTGGCAACGCGCGGTGTCCGCGTGCGGCCGAGCGCCTCCAGGCGAGCGCGTAAGCGGCGCACGCATTCGTTCTTGTTGCGCAGCTGGCTGCGCTCACGCCTGCAGACCACGGTCACGCCGGTGGGCCTATGCACGAGGCGCACGGCACTCTCCGTGGTGTTCACCGACTGACCGCCGGGACCAGTGCTGCGGAAGACATGCACGTCGCACTCGGCAAGCAGTGCTTCGTCCGTTCCGGGAAGCGTATAGCCCTCGGGCAGGCCACCTTCGTCGCGCACGGCATCCACGACGGGAGGGCTACCCTCCCTCCACCGATATGGCTTCGACCGGACACATATCGACAGCGTCACGGATCTGGCCGTAGAGCTCGGGCTCGGGGTTCTCGTTGATGACGTATGAGAGGCCGTCGTCGCGGAGCTGGAATACCTCCGGACACGTCTCCTCGCAGACGCCGCAGCCGATGCACAGATCGTGGTCCACGACTGGCTTCATTGCGGACTCCTTTTCCGGTTGCCGAGCACGGGCGTGACGGTCCTCCATTCGTATACGGATGATACCCGCCCGCTGTATCATCGTGACCATCGGCGGAGAGGGGGTCTCGATGAGCCAGCAATTCCAGCGGGTCCGCGTCCTTGTGGAGACATCGCAGCGTGCGTTCCGGGGCGTGGTGCATCAACCGTTGAACGATCCGCCCCAGCGGTTCTCCGACTACATCAACACCTACCCGCACGCATTCCTGAGCCTTAGTGAGGTCCAGGTTACCGAGCGGGGGCAGCACTACCGTGTCGGAGACAAACAGGACTTCGCAGCGGTCTCGGTGGCAGCCATCACCTACATAACAGTTCTCAAGGGCGAGTAGCGTCCGAGCGCTCGGCCAGGCAGTTGGTCGGGTAGGTACCTCTCATGGGTGACGTAGTCATCGGGACATGCTCGTGGACCGACCCGACGATGGTCGAGCGGTGGTATCCGCGCGGGGTCTCCTCGGCAGAAGCACGCCTGCGCTACTATGCCGCTTGTTTCGATACCGTCGAGGTGGACTCGACGTTCTACGGGTTGCCGAGGCGTGAGTATGCCGAGAACTGGGCACGGCGCACGCCCGACGGGTTCACCTTCCACATCAAGGCGTACGGCCTGATGACGTGGCACGAGGTCGACGAGCGTTCGCTGCACCCCGATTTGCGCGGGTACGAGTACGAGCGCACCGAGCGCGGTCGCGTGCGCCTGCCCGAACCCGCGATGATCGAGCGGGCGTTCGAGCTGTTCGCCGAGACGCTTACACCGCTGGCCGAGGCCGGTAAGCTCGGCGGCGTGCTGATGCAGTTCCCGCCATTCTTCACAGCGATCGATCCCAAGCGCACTGCGCGTCACCTCGACTACCTCGAGAGCGCGCAGGCGATGCTCGAGCCGACCGGGGCGCCGATGCTCGTGGAGTTCCGGCACCCATCGTGGGTGACGGGCGCGCAGCGCGAGCGCACGATGCGCTTCCTGGCCGACCACGGCATGGTCTACGTGAGCGTCGATGCGCCGCAGTTCCCTGAGCGCTCCACGATGCCGCCGATCGCCGAGGCTACCGCCGAGTGGGCGTACGTGCGCATGCACGGGCGTAACCGTGACACGTACTTCATGCACACCGGCAGCGCTGCAGACCGGTTCGACTGGCTCTACACCGCAGAGGAGCTTGCCGAGTGGACCGATCCGATCCGCGATCTTGCCGGCGAG
>SKKZ01000159.1 GCA_007123455.1 Coriobacteriia bacterium
CTGAACGCCAACGACGTCGATGCCGCGATGAACATCATCGCCGGCACCGCACGCTCGATGGGCATCGAGATCGAAGAGTAGCGCTCTCGAGCGCTTCACGTGGGAGGACGCCGAGGCGTCCGCTGACCACAAGGAGGAAGAGATGAGTAAAGGCAAGAGGTATCTCGAGGCTGCGGCCAAGGTCGATCGTGACAGGTTGTACACTCCCCTCGAGGCGGTCCGGCTCGCCAAGGAGTTCGGGGCCGCGAAGTTCGACGAGACCGTCGAGGCGCACTTCCGCCTCGGCATCGACACCCGTCAGGCGGACCAGCAGGTCCGTGGCAGTGTCTCGCTGCCCCACGGTACCGGCAAGGAAGTGCGAGTCGCCGTGTTCGCCGAGGGCGACAAGGCGCGTGAGGCCGAGGCAGCCGGAGCCGATGTCGTCGGCTCCGATGACCTGGTCGAGCAGATCCAGAAGGGGTTCCTCGACTTCGATGCCACTGTGGCGACCCCCGATCAGATGAGCAAGGTCGGCCGGCTCGGCAAGATCCTCGGCACGCGAGGCCTCATGCCGAACCCGAAGCTCGGCACGGTCACCATGGACGTCGGTCGCGTCGTCGGCGAGCTCAAGGCGGGACGCGTGGAGTACCGCGCCGACAAGTTCGGGATCGCGCACGTGGGCATCGGTCGCGTGAGCTTCGACGTGAAGGCGCTCGTCGAGAACTACGCCACTGTACTCGACGAGGTCCTGCGCGCCAGGCCGGCCTCCTCGAAGGGCCGCTACATCAGGTCGATCACGCTCACCACGACCATGGGCCCTGGGATCAAAGTCGATTCATCGAAGACCCGCGACCTCCTCGAGGAGGAGTAAGCCACGATTCATAGCGCGCCCGGGGTTGCGCACGCCCCGCGGCACGTGCATACTGACGTGCGCACGTGATAACCACACAGCATGTGAACGATCGCTGCCGAAGACAGCAGGCGCCCGGGCATCCGGGCTTGATGGGCCGGAAGTCATGCAGGCCCGCCAGCCGAGGTGGAAGCCGGTCAGGCAGACCTTGTGAGGTCGCCCGACCCACCGAGCGAGATCGAACCGCTCGTGGCCTCCGCCGTTTATCGGCGGGGGCCACGTTTCGTTCCGGCGTCGTACGCCGGACGTGGCCTGCGCGACGGGACCCGTCGTCCCGAATCGCGGTCGGCCCGTGCTGGAGGAAAGGAGGGAAGCGAATGCCGACAGATGCAAAGACCGACAAGGTCGCCGAGATCAAAGGGAAGCTCACCGGAAGTGCCGGCGTGATCATGGCCGACTACCGTGGCCTCTCGGTGCGAGAGATGCAGGAGCTCCGCGTGCAAGTGCGCGAGTCCGGCGGCGAGGTGAAGGTCTACAAGAACACCCTTACGGAGATCGCCGTTCGCGAGCTCGCCCTGCCGAGCATGGATGAGTTCCTCAACGGTCCCACCGCGTTCATCTTCGCGGGAGACGACCCGGTCGCCCCGGCCAAGGCCCTGATGGGTTTTGCCAAGGATCACAAAGCACTCGAGGTCAAGGGCGGCTACGTCCAGAACGCTGTCGTCGATGCCGCCGCGGTCAAGGCGATCGCCTCGCTGCCGTCGCGCGAAGAGCTCATCGCGAAGCTCCTCGGCACCATGCTCAATCCGATGGCGAACACCGTGCGGATCCTCAACGCACCCGTGGGTGCGTTGGCGCGCGCGATCAACGCCGTGGCACAGCAGAAAGAAGCGGCCGCCGCGTAGATCGCGGGCATGCTGCACGAGTCCGATCTGCGACCGGGAAGTGACCCGCCGCATAACTGAGAAGGAGAACAGAGAGAGATGGCTATCAGCAAGGACGAGGTTCTGGAGTACATCAAGCAGGCTCCCGCACTCGAGCTCGCCGAGCTCGTCAAGGAGCTCGAAGAGGTCTTCGGTGTGTCGGCTGCCGCTCCCGTGGCCGTCGCCGCGGCCGCGCCGGGTGCCGCCGCCGAGGCCGCCGAGGAGGAGAAGGACTCCTTCGACGTCGTGCTCACCGGTGCCGGTGACAAGAAGATCCAGGTCATCAAGGTCGTGCGTGAGCTGACCTCCCTGGGCCTCAAGGAGGCCAAGGATCTGGTTGACGGTGCTCCCAAGCCGGTGGTCGAGGGTGTCACCAAGGAGAAGGCCGATGAGGCCAAGGGCAAGCTCGAGGAAGCCGGTGCTGCGGTCGAGGTCAAGTAAGCGACTCGCACACCGTTGACGGGCGGGGCACTTCTGCCGCCCTCTGGCGCTGGATGGCCGGGACCGCAGTAAGCGGCCCGGCTTTCCGCGCCACATCGCGAAGTTTTCAAGGATTGACCTCGATGAGGTTTCTGGGTATCCTGTTTCTTTGCGACTATACTATGCAGCTTCTACGCATGAAGGAGGAATCGCCTGGTGCCCCGCGGAGAAGGTTCCCCCGTCGTAAGCGCAGGTATCCGCCCGCGCCGTACGTTCGCGAAAATCCCCGAGATACTCGAAGTCCCCAACCTGATCGACATCCAGAGAGAGAGCTTCAACTGGTTCCTCGACGAGGGCCTCAACGAGACGTTCTCTGATATCTCGCCTATCCAGGACTTCACCGGCAATCTCGCCGTCGAGTTCGGCGGCCACGAGTTCGGCGACCCGAAGTACTCCGTGGAGGAGTGCAAGGACAAGGACATGTCCTATCAGGCGCCGCTCTTCGTCGAAGTGCGCTTCATCAACAAAGAGACCGGCGAGATGAAGGAGCAGCAGGTCTTCATGGGCGACTTCCCGCTCATGACCGATCGCGGCACCTTCGTCATCAACGGTACCGAGCGCGTCGTCGTCTCGCAGCTCGTCCGCTCACCCGGCGTGTACTACGCCGAGGAGATCGACAAGACCACCGACAAGGCGATCTACACCACCAAGGTCATCCCTGCACGCGGTGCATGGCTCGAGCTCGAGACCGATCGCCGCGACATCGTGAGCGTGCGTGTCGACCGCAAGCGCAAGCAGCCCGTCACCGTGCTCCTCAAGGCGCTCGGCATCGCCGAGACGCGCGAGGAGATTCTCGAGCTGTTCGGCAACGCCGAGTGCATCGAACGCACGCTCGAGCGCGATTTCACCGAGACCCGCGAAGAGGCGCTCATCGAGATCTACAAGCGCCTGCGTCCGGGCGAGCCGCCGACCGTCGAGTCGGCACGTACGCTGCTCGAGGGTCTGTTCTTCAACCCGCAGCGCTACGACCTTGCGAAGGTCGGCCGCTACAAGGTGAACAAGAAGCTCGAACTCTCGCTTCCCGACGAGCAGTCCACGCTCACCAACGAGGACGTGCTCGCTGCCGTGCGCTACCTCGTGAAGCTCTGGGAGGGGGCCGAGGACTACGAGATCGATGACATCGATCATTTCGGCAACCGCCGCATCCGCAGCGTGGGCGAGCTCATCCAGAACCAGTTCCGGATCGGTCTCGCTCGCATGGAGCGTGTCGTGCGCGAGCGCATGACGACCCAGGATGTCGAGGAGATCACGCCGCAGTCACTCATCAACATCCGTCCGATAGTGGCGAGCATCAAGGAGTTCTTCGGTTCGAGCCAGCTCTCGCAGTTCATGGACCAGACCAACCCGGTCGCTGGACTGACTCACAAGCGCCGCCTCTCGGCGCTGGGCCCGGGCGGGCTGTCCCGCGAGCGCGCCGGCTTCGAAGTGCGCGACGTGCACCCCAGCCACTACGGTCGCATGTGCCCCATCGAGACGCCTGAAGGCCCGAACATCGGGCTCATCGGCTCGCTTGCCACCTTTGCTCGCATCAACCGCTACGGGTTCATCGAGACGCCCTACCGCAAGGTGGTCAAGGGTAAGGTGACCGATGACATCGAGTACCTCACGGCCGATGTGGACGAGCGTTTCGTGATCGCGCAGGCCACCGAGCGCTTCGATCCCAAGACGCGCAAGTTCGTCAACGACCGGGTCGCCTGTATCAAGAAGGGCGGGGAGCCGATCGACGTCGAGCCGCAGGCCGTCGACTACATGGATGTGAGCCCGCGACAGATCGTCTCGGTCGCTACGGCGCTCATCCCGTTCCTCGAGCATGACGACGCGAACCGTGCGCTCATGGGTTCGAACATGCAGCGTCAGGCGGTCCCGCTCATGCGTCCGTCGGCACCGCTCGTCGGCACCGGCATGGAGTACCGTGCCGCGATCGACACCGGCGAGATCCTGCTCGCCAAGCGCGACGGCACGGTCGAGTACGTCGACAGCGTGAAGATCATCGTACGTGCCGCAGACGGCAGCATCGACGAGTACTTCATGCCGAAGTTTATGCGCTCCAACCAGGGCACATGCATGAACCACAAGCCGATCGTGGCCGAAGGCGATACCGTGGCCGCCGGTGACGTGCTCGCTGACGGCCCCTCTTCCGAGATGGGTGAACTCGGGCTCGGCAAGAACCTGCTCGTGGCGTTCATGCCGTGGGAAGGCTACAACTACGAAGACGCCATCATCCTCTCCGAGCGGCTCGTCAAAGAGGACGTGCTGACCTCGATTCATATCGAGGAGTACGAGGTCGAGGCGCGCGACACCAAGCTCGGCCCTGAAGAGATCACCCGCGAGATACCTAACGTGGGTGAGGATGTACTTGCCGACCTCGACGAGGACGGGATCATCCGCGTCGGTGCCGAGGTCTTCCCCGGTGACGTGCTCGTCGGCAAGGTCACCCCGAAGGGCGAGACCGAGCTCACCGCCGAGGAGCGTCTCCTGCGCGCCATCTTCGGTGAGAAGGCACGCGAGGTGCGCGACACATCGCTCAAGGTGCCGCACGGTGAGACAGGGCGCGTCATCTCGGTGCGCACGTTCAGCCGCGATGCCGGCGACGATCTGTCGCCCGGCGTCAACGAGCTCGTGCGGGTCTACGTCGCCCAGAAGCGCAAGATCTCCGAGGGCGACAAGCTGGCGGGCCGCCACGGCAACAAGGGTGTCATCGCCAAGATCCTTCCGGTCGAGGACATGCCTTTCATGGCTGACGGTACGCCGGTCGACATCATCCTGAACCCGCTCGGCGTGCCGAGCCGGATGAACGTCGGCCAGTTGCTCGAGACTCACCTCGGGTGGGCTGCGAGCACCGGCTGGAGTGACGAATCGAAGCAGAAGAAGTCCGTCGAAGGTCCGATCCATGTGGCCTCGCCGGTGTTCGACGGCGCGAGTGAGTCCGAGATATCCGACGTCATCGAGCGCTCGAACGACAACATGCACCTCAAGGCTGCCGAGCGCTTCGGCAAGAACGCCCGTGAGGACCTCGTCCCGACCCTTTCGCGCGAGGGCAAGACGGTGCTCCACGACGGGCGCACCGGCGAACCGTTCCGTGAGCCTGTCACCGTGGGCCAGATATACATCCTCAAGCTGCTCCACCTCGTCGATGACAAGATCCACGCCCGCTCGACCGGGCCGTACTCGCTCATCACCCAGCAGCCGCTCGGTGGTAAGGCGCAATTCGGTGGTCAGCGTTTCGGTGAGATGGAGGTCTGGGCGCTCTATGCATACGGTGCCGCCTACGTGCTCCAGGAGATACTCACCGCCAAGTCAGACGACGTGCTCGGCCGTGTGAAGGCCTACGAGGCGATCGTCAAGGGAGAGAACATCCCCGAGCCGGGCATCCCCGAGTCGTTCAAGGTGCTTGTCAAGGAGATGCAATCCCTCTGCCTCGACGTCGAGATCCTCTCGGAGGACGGCGGAGAGATCGAGCTCAAGGAGGAAGAAGAGGACATCTTCAAGACAGCCGAGGAGCTCGGTCTGGACCTCGGAGACACCGTCAGGGGTTCAGGGGATGCCGAAAGCACAGACATGCTCGAAGAGCTCATCGAGAGCGATATCTCCGCGCTGGATCTGGGAGACGGCCCTGTTTCCGACAGCACGGACGAGGAGGAGTAGACCTTGCTCGACGTTGATGTGAACAACTTCGACAGGCTCCGGATCGGCCTCGCGTCGTCCGAGCAGATACGTCAGTGGTCGCGTGGCGAGGTGAAGAAGCCCGAGACCATCAATTATCGCACCCTGAAGCCCGAGAAGGACGGCCTGTTCTGCGAGAAGATCTTCGGGCCGACCAAGGACTGGGAGTGCTACTGCGGCAAGTACAAGCGTGTCCGCTTCAAGGGCATCGTGTGCGAGCGCTGCGGTGTCGAGGTCACGCGTGCCAAGGTGCGTCGTGACCGCATGGGGCACATCGAACTCGCCGCCTCGGTCAGTCACATCTGGTACTTCAAGGGTGTGCCGAGCCGCCTTGGCTACCTGCTCGATATCGCTCCCAAGGACCTGGAAAAGGTGCTGTACTTCGCCTCCTCGATCATCACTTCGGTCAACGACGAGGACCGTGAAGCCGACCTCGCCATGCTCAAGGAGGAGCTGACGGCCGATATCGACGGGCTCGAGGCCGAGAAGGCCGAGGAGCTCGCCGCAGTGACCGAGGAGCGCGATCGGCGAATCGCCGTCGCCAAGGGTGAGCTCGAGTCCGAGGAGGGCGACGCGACCGAAGATGAGACCCCGGTCGCCGACCGCGTCAAGAAGATCGAGAAGGAGTCCGCCCGCGACCTCTCCGACCTGGAAGAGGAGTACGCAGAGCGCAAGCACCTGCTCGGCGAGGCGTTCGACACCTTCCAGAAACTCGTACCCAAGATGCTCATCAACGATGAGACGCTCTACCGTGAGATGAAGACGCGCTACGGCACGTACTTCCGCGGCGGCATGGGCGCCGAGGCGGTCAAGGACCTGCTCCAGCAGGTCGATCTCGAGGCGCTTGCCGAGGAGCTGCGGACCCAGATCCGCGAGGGTAAGGGCCAGAAGCGCGCCAAGGCGGTCAAGCGCCTCAAGGTCGTCGCCGCGTTCCGCGGTTCGGCCAACAATCCCGCGTGGATGATACTCGACGCGATTCCCGTGATCCCGCCCGACATCCGCCCGATGGTTCAGCTCGACGGTGGACGCTTTGCTACGAGTGACCTCAACGATTTGTACCGCCGGGTCATCAACCGCAACAATCGCCTGAAGCGCCTGCTCGACCTCGGTGCACCCGAGATCATCGTGAACAACGAGAAGCGCATGTTGCAGGAGGCCGTCGACGCGCTCTTCGACAACGGCCGCCGTGGCCGCCCGGTCACGGGTCCCGGCAACCGGCCGCTCAAGTCGATCTCCGACATGCTCAAGGGCAAGCAGGGCCGCTTCCGTCAGAACCTGCTCGGTAAGCGCGTCGACTACTCGGGCCGTTCGGTCATCGTGGTCGGTCCGGAGCTCAAGCTCCACCAGTGCGGCCTGCCCAAGACCATGGCGCTCGAGCTCTTCAAACCGTTCGTCATGAAGCGGCTGGTCGACCTGGATCACGCACAGAACATCAAGAGCGCCAAGCGCATGGTCGACCGCGGCAAGGGTGTCGTGTGGGACGTGCTCGAAGAGGTCATCACCGAGCACCCCGTGCTGCTCAACCGCGCTCCCACCCTGCACCGCCTCGGCATCCAGGCCTTCGAGCCGGTGCTCGTGGAAGGCAAGGCGATCCGCATCCATCCGCTCGTCTGTACGGCGTTCAACGCCGACTTCGACGGCGACCAGATGGCGGTGCACGTGCCGCTCTCGTCCGAGGCGCAGGCCGAGGCGCGTATCCTCATGCTCTCGACCAACAACATCAAGTCGCCGGCGCACGGCCGCCCGCTCACCACGCCGACCCAGGATATGGTCATCGGCCTGTACTACCTGACCGCAGGCCGCGAGGGCATGCCGGGTGAGGGCCGTGTCTTCTATAGCTTCGATGAGGCCATGCTCGCCTACGACAGCCGCTCGGGCCTCGACCTTCAGGCGAGGATCTCGGTGCGCCTGGCCGAGGAGCTCGTGGAGGAGTATGTCGATCCGGAGGATGGATTGGTCAAGCAGCGTGAACACGCTGCCGGCTCGCGCCTTGAGACGACCATCGGCCGGGTGACCTTCAATCGGTCCCTGCCGCCGGACTACCCGTACGTCAACCATGAGATCGACAAGAAGGGTATCTCGCGAATCGTCGAGGACTGCGCCAACCGCTACTCGACCAACGATATGACGGTCACGCTCGACGAGCTGAAGCGCCTCGGCTTCCACTATGCGACGCGCGCGGGGCTGACCGTCTCGGTCTACGACGCGAAGATCCCGGCTGAGAAGGACGCGATCCTCGACAGTGCCCAGGGCATCGTCGACACGATCGACGACCAGTACGAGCGTGGACTGATCACCTTCGACGAGCGGCATCGTCAGATCATCGACGTGTGGACCCGCGCCACCGACGATGTCGGTGAGGCGATGGCGGGCAACTTCGACAAGTTCAATCCCATCTACATGATGGCGAACTCCGGTGCACGAGGAAACATCAAGCAGATTCGCCAGCTCGCGGGTATGCGTGGTCTGATGGCTAACCCGAAGGGTGACATCCTCGACCGTCCGATCAAGGCGAACTTCCGTGAGGGACTTTCTGTCCTCGAGTACTTCATCTCGACGCACGGTGCCCGTAAGGGTCTGGCAGACACGGCGCTTCGTACCGCCGACTCGGGATACCTCACCCGTCGTCTGGTCGATGTAGCCCAGGACGTCATCGTGCGCGAGAGCGACTGTGGTACCGATGAGGGCGCGACCTTCGTCATCAAGCCGGAGAACAGTCCTGCACCGGTCGACCCCAACCTCGTCGGCCGCTGCCTGCTCGAGCCGGTCAAGCACCCCAAGACCGGGAGAGCCATCAAGAAGGCCGGCGAGTACATCACGGACGAGGCCGATCTCGAGATGCTCCTGGAGGCCGGTGTCGATTCCATTGTCGGACGCACCGTCATGACGTGCCACGCCAGGCACGGCATCTGCCAGGCCTGTTACGGTTGGGATCTCGCGTCTCGTCTCCCCGTCGACATCGGTACGGCGGTCGGTATCATCGCTGCCCAGTCGATCGGTGAGCCCGGTACCCAGCTCACGATGCGTACCTTCCACACCGGGGGTGTCGCGGGTGAGGACATCACGCACGGCCTGCCGCGTGTCACCGAGCTCTTCGAGGCTCGCAAGCCCAAGGGCCAGGCGATACTCGCTGAGCTCTCCGGCACGCTCAAGATCGAGGACACGGACAAGTCGCGCAACCTCATCGTCACCGACGAGGAGGGGCAAGAGAAGATCTACACGGTCTCGCGCCGCGCGCGCCTGCGCCCCGGTGTCGGCGACGGCGTGCCGGTGGCCCTCGGCCAGCAGCTCACTGAAGGTTCGGTCAACCCGCACGACCTGCTGCACCTGAAGGGTCCGAGCGACGTGCTGCTCTACATCGTCGCTCAGGTCCAGGACGTCTATCGCAGCCAGGGCGTGGACATCAACGACAAGCACATCGAGGTCATCTCGCGACAGATGCTGCGCAAAGTCACCGTGCTCGAGCCCGGAGATACCGACTTCCTGCCCGGTCAGCTCGTCGATCGTCTCGTCTTCGAGCATTCGAACGAGCAGCTCATGGCCGACGGCGCCGAGCCGGCGGTCGGCACCCCGGTCCTTCTGGGCATCACGAAGGCATCGCTTGCTACCGAGAGCTATCTGTCGGCGGCGTCATTCCAGGAGACCACCCGTGTGCTTACCGACGCGGCAATCGCCGGGAAGGCCGATCAGCTTCTCGGCCTGAAGGAGAACGTCATCATCGGCAAGCTCATCCCGGCGGCAACCGGTATGAAGCGCTATCGTTCGGTGAAGTTGACCTACAAGGGTCAGTCCGCCGAGTGGGAGGGCGTCGAGGAAGGGCCCCTGCCCGAGTTCGCGCCCGAGGAGCTCAAAGAGCTGGAGTCCCTGCTGCCCGGACCCGAGGCGGAGGAGGCGCTCACCGCAGACGACGCGGCCGCGTTCTTCGCAGATCTCGAGTCGGGTGATGTGGCGGTGGAGGACGTCGACGTCTCGCGCTTCGACGGCACCGTGTTCGAACCGGAGCCTGATCGTGTGGCGTCTGACGACGGGTCGGGCGTGTCGTTCGACGAAGCCGTGCCCAGCGCTGCAGTGCCGGGAGACGTCGGATCGATGCCCCTCGGTGAACTCGGCCTTTCCACCCGCTGGGTGACCAAGTTCGCAGAGGCGGGTGTGACCACGGTCGCCGATGCGCTCGTGCTCACCGAGGCCGAACTGCTCGATACCCCCGGAATAGGGGAGAAGGCGGTGGAGGAGCTCAAACAGCACCTTGCCGAGCATGGTGCGACGCTCAGCGGCTGACACGAAGCCAGCAGGAAATGAATGGCGGGGCACCCCCGGGTGCCCCGCCGTGCGTCAGCAGGCATGGACGCCGGAAATCGGATAGATACGCCCGGGTGCGTGGCGTTTGACAACCACCGGTGGGATTGGTAGAGTTCGACCTTGCGACTTCATGCGCGGCCGTGTGTCCCTGCCCGCTGCCGCGTTACGCACGACCGTCAGGGATCCGAGAAGAAGGAGAGCACGTTGCCCACGATCAACCAGCTGGTCCGCAAGGGCCGTACGGCAAAGGTGGCGAAGAATCCGACGCCTGCGCTCAAGGGGAGCCCCCAGAAGCGTGGCGTATGCACGCGCGTCTACACCACCACACCGAAGAAGCCGAACTCGGCCCTGCGCAAGGTCGCTCGCGTGCGCCTTGTCCACGGCATGGAGGTCACGGCGTACATCCCCGGTATCGGCCACAACCTGCAGGAGCACTCGATCGTGCTCGTGCGTGGCGGCCGGGTGAAGGACCTGCCGGGCGTCCGCTACAAGGTGATCCGTGCCGCACTGGACTGTGCGGGAGTCAGCAACCGCAACCAGGCACGTTCCCGTTACGGCGTGAAGAAGAACGCCTAAGCGAGATCTATCGTCGGGCCCGCCGCACGGAGCGGCGGGTCTTCGAGTGGAGAAGACCGGAGGAGACCGAGTATGCCCAGGCGCGCCGCAGCTACCCGTCGGGAGATCCATCCTGACGCCGTGTACAACAATCGCCTTGTCACACAGTTGATCAACAAGATCCTGTGGGACGGCAAGAAGTCGACGGCCGAGCGCATCGTCTACGAAGCGTTCAATATCGTCGAGCAGAAGAGCGGCGGTGACCCCCTCGCGACGTTCAAGAAGGCGATGGACAACGTCCGCCCGACCCTCGAAGTGCGCCCCAAGCGTGTCGGTGGCGCCACCTACCAGGTTCCCATCGAGGTGAACTCGCGACGCTCCACTACGCTGGCGATCCGCTGGATCGTCGGGTATTCTCGCGGCCGTCGCGAGAAGACCATGGCCGAGCGCCTTGCGGGGGAGATCATGGATGCCGCTAACGGTGTCGGTGCGTCTGTCAAGAAGCGTGAGGACCTGTTCAAGATGGCGGAGTCGAACCGCGCTTTCAGCCACTACCGCTGGTAGTCTGCGCGCCGGAATACCTGACCGACACTGAAAGATGTGAGGACGAACCTCAGTATGGCTTCCAAAACCTATCCTCTTGCCAGGACCCGAAACATCGGGATCATGGCCCACATCGACGCCGGTAAGACCACGACGACCGAGCGTATCCTTTTCTATACCGGCAAGTCGCACAAGATGGGCGAGGTCCACGACGGCGCGGCCACAATGGACTGGATGATTCAGGAGCAGGAGCGCGGCATCACCATCACGTCCGCTGCGACCACATGCTTCTGGAAGGACCATCGTATTCAAATCATCGATACGCCCGGCCACGTGGACTTCACCGTCGAGGTAGAGCGCTCGCTGCGGGTGCTCGATGGCGCGTGTGCGGTCTTCTGTGCCGTCGGCGGGGTCGAGCCCCAGTCAGAGACGGTCTGGCGTCAGGCCGACACGTACGGTGTTCCGCGAATGGCCTACATCAACAAGATGGACCGTACCGGTGCCGATTTCTTCAACGTCATCCGCATGATGAAGGACCGCCTCAACACGCGCGCGGTGTTGTTGCAGCTGCCCATCGGGGCGGAGGAGGAGTTCGCCGGCATCATCGACCTCGTCGAGATGCACGCGACCTTCTTCAACGAGGACGACAACGGTATCAACCCCACGGTAGGTGAGATTCCGGCCGAGCTTGCCGAAGAGGCGGAGATGTATCGCCAGGAGCTCGTCGAAGCAGCGGCCGAGTACGACGACGCGCTGCTCGAGAAGTTCCTCGGAGACGAGGAGATCTCGGTGGCCGAGGTCAAGGCGGCGCTTCGCAAGGCGTGTATCGATGCCGCCATTACGCCGGTCGTCTGCGGTGCGTCCTTCAAGAACAAGGGCGTGCAGCCGCTGCTCGATGCCATCCTCGAGTACCTGCCCTCGCCGCTCGACATCCCGGCCATCAAGGGTCACGACGTCAAGACCGGCGAGGAGATCGAGCGCGCGGCCGACGCGAAGGCTCCCTTCGCTGCCCTCGCGTTCAAGGTCATGACCGATCCGTACGTCGGCAAGCTCACCTACTTCCGTGTCTACTCGGGTACGCTGGAAGCCGGCTCGTACGTTCTCAACTCGACTAAGGGTCACAAGGAGCGCATCGGTCGTCTCCTCGAGATGCACGCCAACAGTCGTGAGGACGTCAAGGTCGTGGCTGCCGGTGACATCGTCGCCGCCGTTGGCCTGAAGGACACCACCACCGGTGACACCCTCTGTGCCGAGGACAAGCAGGTTCTCCTCGAGTCCATGGTATTCCCCGATCCGGTCATCGACATCGCGATCGAGCCCAAGACCAAGGCCGAGCAGGAGAAGCTCGGCAGCTCGCTCTCGAAGCTGGCCCAGGAGGACCCGACCTTCCGCGTGCGCACCGACACGGAGACCGGCCAGACGATCATCGCCGGAATGGGCGAGCTCCACCTCGAGGTCATCGTTGACCGCCTGCTGCGCGAGTTCAAGGTCGAGGCGAGCGTGGGCAAACCTCAGGTCGCCTACCGTGAGACTGCCGGCAAGCGCATCGACGACGTCGACGTGAAGTTCGCACGCCAGACGGGCGGTCGCGGACAATACGGGCACGTCGTGATCAACGTCGTGCCCCAGGAAGCGGGCGTCGGCTACGAGTTCGACAGCAAGATCGTGGGAGGATCGATTCCCAAGGAGTACGTTCCTTCTGTCGACAAGGGTATCCAGGAAGCCCTGGAGTCGGGCGTGCTCGCCGGCTACCCGGTCGTGGACGTCAAGGTCGAACTCGTGGACGGCTCGTATCACGAGGTCGACTCTTCCGAGATGGCGTTCAAGGTCGCCGGTTCGATGGCGATCAAGGAAGGTCTGCGCAAGGCCAACCCGAGGCTGCTCGAGCCGATGATGGCAGTCGAGGTCGTCACACCCGAGGACTTCATGGGTGACGTGATGGGAGACCTTTCGAGCCGCCGTGGCCATATCGACGGGATGGAGCCGCGCGGCAACGCCCAGCTCATCCGCGCCAAGGTGCCGCTTTCCGAGATGTTCGGTTACTCGACTGACCTGCGCAGCCGCACTCAGGGTCGCGCGGTCTACTCGATGCAGTTCCATGCGTACGAGCCCGTGCCGAAGTCCGTTGCCGATGAGATCGTCGCCAAAGTCGGCGGCGAGGCAGGTTAGAGGGGATACCATCATGGCCAAGAAGAAGTTCGAGCGTACCAAGCCTCACGTCAACGTCGGCACCATCGGTCACGTCGACCATGGCAAGACCACGCTCACCGCGGCGATCACCAAGACGCTTGCCGAGAAGGGCTATGCGGACTTTACGCCGTTCGACCAGATCGACA
>SKKZ01000029.1 GCA_007123455.1 Coriobacteriia bacterium
AGAAGCTCCCGATCTTCTCGGGTTCGGGACTGCCTGCGAATGAGCTCGCTGCTCAGATCATCCGTCAGGCACGGGTCAAGAGCGGCGAGGAGTTCGCGATCGTGTTCGGTGCCATGGGTATCACGCACCGTGAGGCTGCGTACTTCATGCACCAGTTCGAGACAACCGGTGCGCTCGAGAGGGTCGTCTTCTTCCTCAACCTCGCTGACGATCCGACCGTCGAGCGGCTGCTCACTCCGAAAGCCGCATTGACCGTCGCCGAGTACCTCGGGTTCGAGAAGGGCATGCAGGTGCTCGTCGTCCTGTCGGACATGACGAACTACTGCGAGGCGCTGCGTGAGGTCTCGACCGCACGCGAGGAAGTGCCGGGCCGTCGCGGGTACCCGGGCTACATGTACACGGACCTCTCGATGATCTACGAGCGCGCGGGCCGTATCAAAGGCCGCCCGGGCTCGGTCACGCAGCTCCCCATCCTCACCATGCCCGATGACGACATCACCCACCCCATCCCTGACCTCACGGGTTACATCACCGAGGGTCAGATCGTGCTCTCCCGGCAGCTGCATCGCCGTGCTGTCTATCCGCCCATCGATGTGCTGCCGTGCCTCTCACGTCTGATGAATCTCGGTATCGGTGAGGGCAAGACGCGTGACGACCATCGCGCCGTCGCCAACCAGCTCTACGCGGCGTATGCCCAGGGTCGTGACTTGCGCAAACTCGTCGCGATTGTCGGAGAGGAAGCGCTTTCCGACAACGACCGCGCGTACCTCCGCTTCGCAGACGGGTTCGAGCAGCGCATCGTCGGCCAGGGCGAAGAAGGCCGCACGATCGAGGAGACGCTTGCTATCAGCTGGGAGCTCATGGCCGGTCTGCCGATAGGCGAGCTCAAGCGCGTCCGCGAGTTCATCGACGCCTACCATCCGAATGTCGAGCGAGACTCCGGCGACCTCTAAGGGGGGACTATGGAGGAAGTTCGGCCAACACGTTCTGAGTTACTCGAACGGCGAGGACAGATCAAACTCGCCGAGCAGGGTATGGACCTGCTCAAGCAGAAGCGAGACGCGTTGCTGATCGAGTTCATGGGTGTCATGGACGAGACACTGCGCCTGTCCGAGTCGCTGCAGAAGAACGTTGCCGAGGCCCAGTACTCTCTCGCGGTCGCCAAGGCTGTGGACGGCACGGTCGCCCTGCGCTCCGCAGGTATGGCGACCCAGAGCGAGATCGTCGTGGACATGACCGGCACCAAGATCATGGGTGTCTCAGTCCCTGTGGTGACCAAGGGAGAGAGCCCCATCAGGTCGTCGTTCACACGTGGATACTCGGTGACAGGCGTGTCCTCCCGTGTCGACGAGACCGCCGACAAGTTCGAGCGGATTCTCGACGTCATCATCGAGTACGCCGACATCGAGACGCGTCTGAAGCGCCTCGGCGAAGAGATACAGAAGACCAACCGTCGCGTGAACGCGCTGGAGCAGGTGACCGTGCCCGCACTGCGGGAGCAGGTCTCCTACATCCGGCAGACGCTCGATGAGCGCGCGCGCGAGGACCTGTTCCGCCTGAAGAAGGTCAAGAAGAAGATCGAGAACAAGAAGAAGGCCGCCCAGGCGCGCTAGGTCGGGCACGGACGCAATCGGTCTTCATGCCCGTGTGCAGCGAGATGCAGATAGAGAGAGGCCGCCTACCCGGATTCCGGGTGGCGGCCTCCGCGTTACGGGGAACCCCCGAACCCCGTGTCACGCCCTATCGGCAACGACCTTCTTGATGTCGCCCAGTATGTCCATCGGATTGCGCGAGTGCTTGCGCAATTCACGCCCGAATAGCAGCATCTTTCGAACGTCGTGCATCTGCAGGTGTCCGAAGCGAAGATCGTCCCATTCCTCGCGTGGAGTGTACGCCCACAGCTCGCCGAGCAGCCACTCGAACTCCCCGATCTCGTGGTTGGTGAGAGCGGGCCACTCACTCTTAAGGGTGAAACGTACCCGTTCGATCTCGCGCTGTACCGCCTGGGCCTGGCGAAGTTTATGTGTGCGTATCCCGAGGTCCTCGTCGGAGACGTCGGGGCGTCTGCTCGTCATGGTCACTCTCACCTCCTGCATGAGGTATTCTCTGCGGGATGCCGCTTCCCTTGTTTTAGAATACCCCTGTACCTGTTTTCCTTCCGGAGGGATCCCGATGGAACTTGCCGATGTTCTCGCTCGTAGGCGGAGTGTGCGCCACTTCAACTCACGGCTCGATGTGAGCGATGAGGACGTGCGTGCTCTTCTCCTCGCTGCGGTGAGCGCACCGAGTGCGGGCAACATCCAGCCGTGGCGGTTCACGGTGCTTCGCACCGCCGAGTCGCGGGAGCGGCTTGCCGGTGCACTCAGGCAGCGATGGGCCACCGCTGCACCGGTCGTGATCGTGGTCTCGGTCGATCCCCGGCCGTGCGCCGCTCGTTACGGTGCCCGCGGAGAGGTGCTCTACGGCATCCAGGACACTGCAGCGGCCGCCAACAACATCCTGCTCGCCGCCGTCGACCGGGGACTTGCCTCCTGTTGGATCGGGGCGTTCGACGAGTCCGCGGTCCGCGATGCGCTCGGGTTGTCCACTCCGATCACCCCGGTTGCCATATTGCCTGTCGGCCACTCGGCCGAGTCCGCGGGCAAGCCGGCAAGGCGACCACTCGAGGAGGTCACGACGTGGCTGTGAGGCCATGGAGACCCTGAACGAGCTCAGGGAGCATATCGGAGATTGTCACCGGTGTGATCTCGGTGACACGCGTACCCGTCTCGTGTTCGGCGTCGGGCGCACCGACGCCGACCTGATGTTCATCGGCGAGGCGCCGGGGCGCAACGAGGACCTCAAGGGAGAGCCGTTCGTCGGTGCGGCAGGCAAGCTGCTCGACGAGCTGCTCGCCTCGATCGACCTGACGCGCGACGATGTCTACATCGCCAATATCCTCAAGTGCAGGCCGCCCGGGAATCGTAACCCCTTGCCTGCCGAGATAGAGACGTGCACGCCGTTTCTGAGAGAGCAGGTGCGCCTTGTGAATCCGTGTGTGATCGTCACGCTCGGCAACTTCGCGACGAAGTTCGTGCTCAAGACCACCGCGGGAATCACGGGCCTGCGCGGCTCGGTGCAGCACGCCGGCTCCTTCACCGTGCTGCCGATCTTCCACCCGGCGGCGGCCCTCTACGACATCTCCAAGCGCGATACCCTCTTTGCCGACTTCGCTTTGATCGGACAACTGCTTAGCGCATGCGGTGCCGAAGGGCACGAACCTGTCCAGGGTCGGCTGTTCGGGGCATGAGCGAGATGGTATTCGAGATCGAAACCGTTTCCGCGGGGGCCACCCGGCGCGTCGGCGCAGCGCTCGGCGATTCGGTGCACTCCGGGGACGTCATCGTGCTGACGGGCGATCTCGGCGCGGGTAAGACGGTGATCGCCCAGGGTGTCGCCGAGGCACTCGGAATCAGCGGGGGAGTGACGAGCCCCACCTTCAACATCCTCGTGGTGCACCGGGGACCGCTGGAACTCGCGCACTTCGACCTCTACCGGCTCGAGCACGCCTGGCAGCTCGAGGACATCGACTTCTGGGGAGTCGTCGAGGGGGACAGCGTGAGTCTCATAGAGTGGGGTGACCGGTTCCCCGGCTCGCTCCCGTCCGACGTGCTCACCGTCACGCTGACCATCACCGATGACGAGGAGCGCCATATCACCGTGTCGGCGTCGGGTGTGAGAAGCGGGCGGCTTGCCGGGGAGTGGCGGGAGCGCTGCGAGGGGCTCGACGGCGTCACGCTCTCCCGGCAGGAGGGTTCCTGATGCGGCGGCTCGTGCTCGCATTCGATACCGCTACGGATCGGTCTGCGCT
>SKKZ01000153.1 GCA_007123455.1 Coriobacteriia bacterium
CCCGCCAGCACCGCACCTGGCGACAGCTCCTCGACCGTCGTCGCACCGGGAAGAGACAGGCGGCGGAGCCGCCTCGTCCTTGCGGTCATCGTCGCCGCGACTGTGACCCTGACCATCGCGGTAGTGCTTCGATTGACGTGGTATCCAGCCGACTCCACAGCCATCAACGCGCTCGAGAGCACGCCCGCGGTCGAGGTATCCGATACGGGGAGCACGATCGTATTCCGCCCGCGGGAGACGGCGGACACGGGGCTGGTGTTCTATCCCGGCGGCCGCGTGGACGCTCGCGCCTACGCGCCTCTTGCAACACGTGTCGCGGAGTACGGTCACGTGGTCGTTCAGGAGGTCCCACCTTTCAGTTGGTTGGTGAGAGGTCTGTCACATCCTGGATATCGTTGGGCTATCCTAACGGCAAGGGGTATAGAGGAACGAAGTCCTGAAGAACGAAGTACCCCTTAATCAGGCGACCGGTGTACACACGTGCTGGAGCGAGACTCAGGAGGTGACGCGCTGCCGGATTCCGGCTACGCGCCCCACAATGCCCAAGATTCCCGCGGATGACCGTCAGTCTACGCCATGGCACTCATTCACGCTGGAGCAGGTCTTCGAACAACTCGATTCTTCCGAGACGGGCCTGGACGAGAAGACGGCGTCCGATCGACTCGAGGAGCACGGGCCTAACACACTCTCCGCCGAAGGCGGAGTCTCCATCGCGGGCCTGGTCATCAAGCAGCTGAGCAGCCCGCTCATCTACCTGCTGATCGCCGCGGCGCTGATCAGCGTCTGGGCCGACCACCTGATCGATGCGGCAGTCATCACTGCTGTCATCGTGCTCAACACTCTCATAGGTGTCTCGCAGGAGTGGCGTGCCGAGAAGACACTCGACGCCTTACGTAAGATGGCGGCCCCTCGCGCCCGGGTCATACGCGCGGGGGAGGTAGAGGTCGTCAACGCCGAGGACATCGTCGTCGGTGACATCTTACTGCTCGAGGCGGGAGACCGGGTCGCCGCGGACGTACGCTTCACAGATATCAACGAACTTAGGATCGACGAATCCGCCCTCACCGGTGAATCGGACACCGTGGGCAAGTTCGCCGAACGCGTCGACGAGAACATCGCTCTTGCCGACAGGCGCAACATGGCCTGGTCCTCTACGAGCGTCACTGACGGACGCGGTAAGGGGATCGTGGTCGCGACAGGCATGAATACGGTCATAGGCGAGATCGCCGGCGAGGTCCAATCGACAGACCGTATGGAGACGCCGCTTCAGCGCAGACTAGCGAGCCTCGGGCTCTACGTGGGAATCGCGGCCGTGTTGATGGCGACCATCGTGTTCACGATCGGATTCGGCCGCGGCGAAGACCTCTACGAGATGTTGCTCTTCTCCGTCGCCGCGGCGGTTTCTGCAATCCCTGAAGGTCTGCCCGCGGTCATCAGCGTCGTGCTGGCATTGGGCGTCCAGCGGATGGCAGAGCGGGGCGCAATCGTGCGGCGGTTGCCGGCGGTGGAGACGCTCGGTTCGACCACCGTGATCTGCTCGGATAAGACTGGGACGATCACACGGAACGAGATGACCGCTACGAGAGCGTGGGCGGGAGGGGAGAACTTCGCGATATCAGGTGAAGGTTACGACCCAAAGGGGGAGGTCATGGCGTCCGACGGCTCCACCGTCGGCGAGGACACCCGCGGCCTGGAGGAGCTCGATACCTTGCTCCGCGTCGGCGCGATTGCAACCAACGCGACGCTCGAGCACGAGAAGGGTCGATGGTACATCGAGGGCAGTCCGACGGAAGGAGCGCTTCTCGCCGCGGCTCACAAGCGGGGCATCCTTCGTGAGGAACTTGAGACCGAGCTGAAGCGCGTCGACGAGATTCCGTTCGCGAGCAAGTTCAAGTTCATGGCGACTCTGGATCGTGGCGGGAACACTGTGACGTACCACGTGAAAGGCGCGGCCGAGCGCATCCTTGACTTCAGCGATCGCATCCTTGTTGACGGGGAGGAGCGGCCGCTCGATGATGACATGCGGGCCGAGATACTTGGTGCTGCTGAGGGCTTCGCCAACGATGCGCTGCGCGTCGTTGCGGGCGCGTACAAGCACGCGGGCGATGTTGAAGAGGCCAATCGCTCGGACGTCGAGAAGGGGCTCGTGTTCGTGGGACTCTGGGGTCTGCTCGACCCACCGCGGGCCGAGGCGATCGAGGCGATACGCGTTGCGCACGGCGCCGGCATGGACGTCAAGATGATAACGGGCGACCACTCCGCGACTGCTGCGGCTATCGGCCGGTCCGTCGGGATCATCGAAGAGCACGGTTACATCGTCACAGGTGTCGATCTCGACAATATGGACGATGAGGAGCTCGAGCTGCGCGTCCGGGACATCGCGGTGTTCGCACGAGTCACTCCCGCTCATAAGCTCAGGATAGTGCGAGCTCTCAAGGCTCACGACGAAGTCGTCGCCATGACCGGCGACGGGGTGAACGACGCCCCGGCCCTCAAGCAAGCCGACATCGGTATCGCGATGGGCATCGCAGGCACCGAGGTGGCGAAGGAAGCCTCGGACATGGTGCTCACCGACGACAACTTCGCGACCATAGTCGCGGCCGTCGAGCACGGCCGGGTGATATTCGGGAACCTGCGGAGGGTCGTGATGTTCCTGATCACGACCAATCTCGGAGAGATTCTGGCGATTCTTGCGGCGCTCATCCTCAACTTCCCGCTGCCCTTCACCGCGATCATGATCCTTTGGGTCAACCTGGTTACTGACGGCGTGTCGGTTCTCCCGCTCGGGTTGGAGCCGAAGCACGGCGATGTGCTCTCACAGCCTCCCCGGCCACCGAGAGAAGGTATCCTCAACCGCGTGATGATCCTGCGGGTGTTGACACTGGCTCCCGTGATCGCCATCGGTACGTTGCTCGTCTTCCACACGTATCTAGGCGGTGCCGAGTCGGGTACCGAGCAGCACGTGATGGCACAGACGATGGCGTTCATGACCCTCGTGGCCTATGAGTGGTGGCGTGCGGTTTCCACGAGGTCGATGACCGTATCGATCTTCCGAATGAACCCCTTCGGCAACAAGCTGCTCGTCGCAGGCATCTCGCTCGCGGCGGTACTCCAGGTCATCGTTCTCTACTGGGCTCCCGCCCAGGCGGTCTTCGGCACGACCTCGATCGGGGCGGCCGAGTGGGGCATCGCCCTCGCGGTCGGCTCGTCGGTCATGTTCGTCGATGAGCTGTTCAAGATGGCCATGCGGAGGCGCGAAGCCGCGGGACGTTCGGTGCAGTTGACGTAGTCCCGGTACTCAGGCTCCGATGTCCAGCCACCGGGCGATGCCGTAGCCCGCTGCGGCAACGCTGCCCGTGAGCACCGTGCCCCAGACGATGTCGACTACGGCGACCTGCCATGGCCAGCCTTCAAGGGTCGCAAGGTTGGTCAGGTCGTAGGTCGCGTACGCCAGAGCACCAAGGAGTGCGCCCCGCCACACGGCCTCGAAGAGCATGCCCTTCTCGACACCGGGAAGTATCGCGAAGACGATGATGCCGACGATGTAGAAGAGGTAGAAGCCTGCTGCAACGAACCAGTCCGGCGGGCTCTTGAGCATCGGGCCCAGCTGAGCCTGGTAGAAGCGATTCGCCACCACTCCGAGCCACACGATGTCGATCGCGAAGAACACGATCGTCGTCAGAAGGTAGAGCCCGATCAGCTTCACCATGTAAGACGCCTCCTAGGACCGATGCGGAGTATCGACTGGAGTATTCCCATTTATTTGTAGAACGTAGCGACTTCGACTTCTTCTCCCCGGTAGCCGGTCACGTTTGCCCCCGTGTGAAGGAGGAGCGAAAGGGAAACAAA